>JBGMQW010000001.1:0-44037 GCA_048060815.1 Thiohalomonadales bacterium
GTTAACGGGACAGCAGTGATTTAATATTAATTACTCAGGTTTACGGTGTATTTTTGCACCCAATTGTTGCAGCTTTTCTTCAATACACTCATAACCTCGATCAATATGATAAATGCGTTCAATTGCAGTATTCCCTTTAGCAACAAGCGCCGCTAACACTAAACTGGCACTTGCTCGTAGATCAGTTGCCATAACTGGAGCTGAATTAAGCCTTTTTATGCCATTACAAATTGCGGTATTACCCTGTAACTTTATTTTTGCGCCCATTCTTTGTAACTCCTGAATATGCATAAATCGGTTTTCAAACACTGTCTCGATAATAACTGAAGTTCCTTCGGCGACTGAATTCATTGCACAAAACTGTGCTTGCATATCGGTAGGAAAACCAGGATAAGGTGCAGTTCGAATATCAACTGCTTTTGGTCTTTTTCCATGCATATCTAAAGATATCCAATCCTCACCAATTTCGAGATCAGCACCTGCTTCTTCTAATTTCCCTAACACGGAATCAAGGGTTGAAGGATCAACATCTTTAATTTTAATTCGTCCACCGGTTATTGCCGCAGAAATCAAGTAAGTACCAGCTTCAATTCTATCTGGCATGACCTTATAACGTGTCTCATGTAACCGCTCAACTCCTTGAATAGTTATTGTATCTGTTCCAACGCCTTCAATTTTTGCACCCATTGATATTAGACATTTTGCAAGATCAACTACTTCAGGCTCTCTAGCTGCATTCTCAAGAACTGTAATACCATCGGCTAATGTTGCAGCCATCAGCAGATTTTCTGTACCTGTTACGGTGACAATATCCATTACAATTTTTGTGCCTTTTAAGCGTTTTGCTGAAGCTTTAATATAACCATTTTCAACTGTAATTTTTGCGCCCATTTGTTCCAGACCGGATATATGAATGTTCACTGGTCGAGCTCCAATAGCACACCCCCCTGGTAGTGATACTTCAGCTTCACCAAATCTGGCCAACATCGGGCCAAGGACAAGAATTGAAGCCCGCATAGTTTTAACCATTTCGTAAGGTGCAACTAATTTTTTTATGCTTGAACCATGTACCTCAATATTTAATTTTTCATCAATAATTAAATCAACACCCATTAGGCCTAATAAACCAATTGTTGTTGTGATGTCGTGTAAATGCGGGACATTACAAATTGTGACTGCCTCATCTGATAATAAAGCAGAAAATATTATTGGTAAGGCAGCATTTTTTGCACCCGATATTCGAATTTCTCCATCTAAACGCAAACCACCTGTAATTATGAGTTTATCCATTTTCGACTACTGTTAATATTATTTATTAAGATGAGAAATAAAATTATGAACTATTCTGGAATTTTATCACACCGAGGAATTTAAATTCATGCGTTACATAACTTTACATTGACTTGCAAGCATACACTATTGTACTTGTAGTTTTTTTGCCTTCTGCCATTCGGGATGAGTATATGTTTTGATTGTTAATGCATGAATTGCGCCCGAAGTTATGTGTTCATTAACAATTGCATAGATTAACTGTTGTTTCGCTACCATCGACTTATCTTCAAAAATTTCACCAATAGCAACAACTTCAAAATGTCCATTTTCTCCAGTGACAGTAATATCACAATTTGATAATTTTGATTCGATTAGTTGTTTAATTAAATCTGGTTCCATTGACATACTCTTTCATGATTTATAGTAAAAGATGGCATTCTACCTGTTTTATCACTTAAATTACACTTAATCCAGAACCATAAATTATGGCTTGTTAACCAAGCCTAAATATAAAACAGATAAAAGCTATTTAATTGGTAGAATATCCGATAAACCACAAATTTCAGTGATTGCCTGCATTTTTACCGGCATATTTATAAATTGAAGTTCAAATTGCATATTGTTTGCTTGTCGTAGCCATTCCAATAACAGTGCGATGCCAACACTACTACTATGGGTAACTGCTTTCAGATCGATAATAACTGTATCAATTTTTTCTTTATGAAACATATTATTTTGAGCCAAAAGCTCAAGAACTGAACTAGCATTTAACGCGCCAATTATTTCATATTTGTTTTTAGTGATTTTTTGAATTTTTGTTTTTGACACAATGATCTCAAATTTTTTGAATTATTTTTTATCATCACCTGACATAAATTTTTCAGCAAATTGCCCAATTATCTTTTCCAGGACTAAAGATCCTTGAGTTTGTTTTAATACTGAACCTTGAGTTAAAGTAGTTATAACACATTTTTTGGTATCAGATGTTATAATATTTCCAGCATCATCAATACTGATATCATCACAATCAGCAGTCCCGCTACCAGGAACTAAACCAACGTATTTTTCTCCAAGTAAACCTGCAGTATAGATATTTGCTGAAGTACCTGATGAAGGTATAGTATTATATTGTTTTTCAATTTTCATACTTACGATAGCTTCAAATGTACTATTATCAAAGGAAATATCACTCACTCTACCAACCCGTACACCAGCAATTGTAACCGGAGATCGTATTTTTAAGCCACTAATGTCTTCAAAATTTGCTTTAATAATATATCCGCCTTCACTGCTGAATGAACTTATACTACTCACTTTCATTGCTAACATTAATAATGAGGCGAAACCTAAAACAATAAAAGTACCTACCCAAATTTCTATAACTCGTGATGTCATTATTTCTTTATCCTCCGAACATGAGTGCGGTTAAAATAAAATCCAGGCCTAATATTACTAAAGAAGAATTCACCACGGTACGTGTTGTTGCGCGACTAATACCTTCAGAAGTTGGAATTGTATCGTAACCTTCAAATATGGCAATCCAGGTCACCACAAATCCAAAAACAACACTTTTAATTATGCCATTTAAAATATCGTCATAAATGTCTACTTTAGCCTGCATTTGCGACCAGTAGGCACCATCATCAACTCCCAGCACTCCTACACCAACAAAATAACCACCTAATATACCCATGGCACTAAACATTGCAGCTAATAATGGCATGGAAATAAACCCGGCTAAAAATCGTGGAGATAAAATCCGTTTTATTGGATCAACCGCCATCATTTCCATAGCAGATAATTGCTCGGTAGCTTTCATTAAACCAATTTCAGCAGTTAAAGCTGAACCGGCTCTACCTGCAAATAATAATGCAGCAACTACAGGACCTAATTCACGCACTAAAGATAATGCAACCATAACGCCAAGAGCTTCTTCTGCACCAAAATCCGATAAGGTGTAATAACCCTGGTAGCTCAACACCATTCCGACAAAAAATCCCGCAACAATAATGATTATTAGCGATAATACACCAACTGAAAAAAGTTGTTTTACAACCAGGAAATAATCCCTGAATAAACTCGGAATACCCAGGATAATATAAAATAATAAAATATTGGCTCGTCCTAAACGTGCAAAAATATTTAATCCCCGATGACCTGTTTGTTGTAACCCCTTAATTAATTTCGGAATCATTTATCATACCTTTGCAATAATTCCTGCTTATAATCTTGAGCTGGATAATGAAATGGCACAGGACCATCAGATTTTCCTTTTAAAAATTGTTGTGCCCATTCAGATGCAGAATTATCCAGAGTATCTGGAGTACCATGAGCAACTACCTTTCCTTCCGATAACAAATAGATATAATCTGCAATTCGTTTTGTATCTTCAATATCATGAGAAACAATAACACTTGTTAAATTCAAGGCATCATTTAAATTACGAATCAATCGCACTACTACACCCATTGAAATTGGATCTTGTCCGGTAAATGGCTCATCATACATTATAATGTCCGGGTCTAATGCTATTGCTCTTGCTAAAGCTACCCTCCGAGCCATGCCGCCCGAAAGTTCACTTGGCATTAAATCTTTTGCACCGCGTAAACCTACTGCATGTAATTTCATTAAAACCAAATCCTGGATCATTCGTTCTGGTAGTTCAGTGTGTTCACGCAGAGGGAAAGCAACATTATCATATACAGAAATATCCGTTAACAATGCACCATTTTGAAACAACATCCCTAATTTTTTTCTTAAATTATACAATTTAGACCGACTTATCTGATGAACAATTTCACCTTCGACTGTAACTGAACCAGAATCCGGTTGAAGCTGCCCGCCAATCAATCGCAATAATGTAGTTTTCCCAGTTCCACTAGGCCCCATAATCGCAGTTACTTTACCTCTTTCGATATCCAAATCAATACCATTAAATATAATTCGATTACCGCGATGAAATTTCAAATCGCGAACTGAAATAATTTTATTATTATTTGACTGATCTGTTGTGTCTACCGAATCTGACATTTATCACCATATGAATAATTTATAATAAATCACTTATCACCGATGCGGTTTTCATTAACGCGTGATTTGGATTTTCTGATCGAAAAATTAACACATTAGTGGAACCTTCGCATTCACCAACCAGGCTATTTTCTACAATTTTACGCATTTGTTTGGGATCATTGTTAGAAATTTCACAAAAAGTAATATGCAGTTTAGAAGAATCATCTTTCAATGAGTTTAAAGTAGCATCATTGAGACCACAAAGTCCGACTTTCTCCTGTTTCAAAATAGCAATAAACTGTTTCGGTAGTAATTCTTCAAGTAACCCAGAGGTTTTTATTTCTTGTATATCAATACAGATATTTATTTGTGCCTGGCTGATTTTTAATAAAATATTAATAAAATCCAGTTTTTCACTTGATAAATTACAAATATCTGAATACTTAAATACCAAGACTAAAGCTAAACTTCGAAAACCAACAAATGAAATTTTTTTTAAAAATTGCTGAACTTCTGTCAGTATTTCATCGTTTGACCTTGAATTAATATTATTTAGTGGTAGTTCGAATATTAGTCGACATGTTTCTTCACTATCTGCTATACCTTGCCCAAATAACTCAAAATTTTCCTGTAGTAAGATCCACGGAATCATCAAAACTGAATACTCATTTGCATAATATGCAAATTGCCATTCTCTCGGTAAATCCTCAGGATAGAATGAATTATCCCAGGATTCATGTAACCAGCCATAAGAGCCGATATGTAGTTTATATTCGCTAGCCATAAACACAGTAAATTTCTAATTAAATTGCTATTTAGTATAATATAATTGTTAGCTGAATCCATGCTGAATATGACTTTTACTGCAAAAGTTATTTTGTTTTTATTTGTCGGATATGAAGGATATAATATATTAAAATCAAGTAATGGTGGATTAAATGGGCGATATAGTTCAATTTAAGAAAATCTCAGTAAAACAAAAACACAAAGGAAAGACATTGTGTAAGAGTGGTTTTCACAAATGGCAAGTTATCAAAAGTAGTCCTTTTGAGGTAAAACAGGGAAAACTACTAACAAAATATCAGTGTAAACGTTGTGGTGCAACGAAAACTGAACGATCATAAATTTGAACAGGCATTATTTTCATATGGTGAAATTTAAATTTTTTTGTCTAGGCTTAGCAATTTACCTGCTAACTGCTTGTGCTTCCATTGAAGGTCCATTAGATGAAAACGATCCATATGAATCCTATAACCGTAGCATGAATAGCTTTAATGTCAGCTTTGATGATTATATTCTTAAACCAGTTGCTGAATCATATCGAGATTATGTTCCTAATCCGATACAAACTGGTATTAATAATTTTTTTAGTAATTTAAATGACATTACAGTAATAGCGAATGATCTATTACAATTTAATTTTGTTCAATTAGTTCAAGACGCATCACGCTTTGCATTTAACACTACAGCAGGATTTCTAGGTATATTTGATGTCGCAACATCAATGGACCTCCCTAAACATAACGAAGACTTTGGACAAACATTTGCGGTCTGGGGTTATAAAGATAGTGCCTATTTAATATTACCTGTAATTGGACTTGCTGGTGGTACCATCCGGGATTCAATAGGTTTTGGTATTGATACGCTTTACTTAAATGTACTTGTTCCAAGCGATCTTAATAATATATATTGGGGTGCAATCATAATAAAAAATATAGATGTTCGTGCAAATTTATTAAATGCATCAAAGGTGCTTGAACAAGCAGCACTTGATCCGTATATTTTTAAGCGCGAGAGTTATCTATCAAAAAGGAAATCACTCATCTATAATGGCAATCCACCAATAGCTAAGATTGAGTTTCCAAAAGATGATATCGATTTAGAACTCGAATTGGAATTAGAATTAGAAATGCAAAAACAACTTACAAACTAGCGATGTTAATTATCTTACAAAACCAATGTAAATGTTACACTTTTGCATTACAAAAATATTTTTACATTAAATAAAATTATATGGATTACTCATTTTTTTATGCTATAGCTGCAATTATTTTTGGAATCATTTTTCTGGTTTGGGGTGCTGATCGATTTGTTGATGGTGCTTCAGGAATTGCTGCTAACATGGGGATTTCACCACTACTTATTGGTTTAACTATTGTTGGTTTCGGTACATCTGCTCCTGAAATCCTGGTCTCAATCGTTTCTGCATGGCAAGATAATCCGGGTATTGCCGTTGGTAATGCGATTGGTTCAAATATCACCAACATTGCCCTGGTGTTAGGTATTACTGCAATTATTACCCCAATTAGCATCCATTCAAACATTTTGCGTCGTGAATACCCGGTTATGATTCTGATCATGGTAATTGGTTTATTATTAATTCTTGATGGTTATCTGGGAATTGTTGATGGTTTGATACTAATTACTGGTTTAGTTGCTTTGCTTTTCTGGATTGTCAAAGTAGGCACCAAAAAATATAAGCATGAACCATTACAAGATGAATTTGAGCACCATAAATATAAACTATCAAAATTTAAAGCTATTCTGTGGCTAATTATCGGTCTTTTCCTGTTAATAGTTAGTTCAAAATTTCTTGTTTGGGGCTCGGTATTTATTGCCCAAAAATTGGGGATGAGTGACCTATTAATTGGGCTGACTATAATTGCAATCGGAACAAGTTTACCCGAATTAGCGACCTCGGTTACCAGTGCATTAAAGAATGAACACGAGATTGCGGTTGGTAATGTAATCGGTTCAAATATGTTTAATATCCTTGCAGTATTAGGAATTCCCGGTTTAATATCACCCCATAAGCTCGATTCGATGGTATTACAACGTGATTATCCGGTAATGTTAATTTTAAGTTTGATATTAGGACTGTTGATTGGGTTTGGATTCAAATCCAGATCTAAATCCAGTACTCAAACTGATTCAAAATTTAAGCTGTCGAAAAATCAGTGCATAACCAAAATTGAGGGCGCATTTTTATTATTTGGGTATATTTGTTACATCTTTATACTCTATATATACTCAAGCTAGATTATTCACTAAAATCAAGATTAAGCGAATAAATTTATTGTGACAACTCAAAATTTTAAACAATTAGCAAAAGCAGTTATTCAAACTGAATTAAATGAAATTGAACATCTATTAAATCGATTAGATGATAATTTTACTAATGCATGTCAATTAATGTTTGATTGCAGCGGTAGAATAGTTGTTATCGGGATGGGTAAATCTGGTCATATTGGTTCAAAAATTGCCGCGACACTTGCCAGTACAGGCAGTCCAGCTTTTTTTGTACATCCTGGTGAAGCCAGCCATGGTGATTTGGGAATGATTACAAAAAATGATGTAGTATTAGCGATATCAAACTCAGGTGAAACTGATGAGATTCTTACAATTGTGCCGTTAATCAAAAGGCTGGGTGTGCCTTTAATTTCACTAACCGGTAATACTAAATCACATATTGCCACTCAGGCAAATGTGAATCTTGATGTTAGTGTCTCCAAAGAAGCTTGCCCTCTTGGCTTGGCTCCAACATCGAGTACCACGGTTGCGTTAGTGATGGGCGATGCTTTAGCTATCGCATTATTAGACACCCGTGGTTTTACAGCTGATGATTTTGCATTGTCACACCCTGGTGGTCGATTAGGAAAACGTTTACTGTTACACGTAAAAGATATTATGCATATTGGCGAAGATATTCCGATTGTTCAAAGTAATGTGTTATTAAGCCAGGCACTGATGGAGATGACCGAAAAAAAATTAGGCATGACAACCGTTGTTGATGATAAAAAAATTCTTATCGGCATTTTTACCGATGGCGATTTAAGACGTTATTTTGAGATTAATGAAGTCAATTTAAACAAAACAATAATTGATGATGTCATGATTAAGGATTTCAAAGTTATTTACCAGGAGCAACTTGCAGCAGAAGCACTACAGATAATGGAATCAAAAAGCATTAATGCGTTACCTGTAGTTAATAAGGAAAAAGAAGTTATTGGTGCACTTAATATGCATGATTTATTACGAGCAGGTGTTGTTTAAAATAAATTGGAAAACAAGATGAACCAAAATGATGAAATAAATCATCGAGCAGATAAAATTAAATTAGTTATTTTTGATGTCGATGGTGTGCTCACTAACGGCGCCCTGTTTATTGGCGATGACGGCCAGGAATATAAAGCATTTCATTCAAGAGATGGTTTAGGTATGACAATGTTGCAAAATACTGGCGTTGAAATTGGAATAATTACAGCAAGATCATCAAACCTTGTTAAGCTGCGAATGGAGAGCTTATCTATAAAATATGTATATCAAGGTAGAAAACAGAAATTACCTGCTTATAAAGAATTGTTAGCTAAATCAGGTTATACACCAGAACAAGTAGCGTATGTTGGTGATGACCTGGTTGATCTACCGGTACTTCTTGATGTCGGTTTAGCGATAGCTGTAGCTGATGCCCACCCATTCGTATTAAAACACGTTCATTGGCAAACAAAAAATATGGGGGGACTTGGTGCTGCACGAGATGTTTGTGAAATGATAATGCAAGCTCAAGGTACGTTAGAACAACAATATGCACGTTATTTATAAACTCGGCGATGAATAAATCTCAATTATTTATTTTTCTACTTTTTGTGATTTCGACGGCATTATTTAGTAGTTGGTTACTAAGATCAATTGAACAAAAAGATGTCATCAAAGCTCAAGATACATTATTAAGCCGTGATTATTATCTGGATGACTTTTCAACAATAATTATGGATAAAAGTGGATCACCATATTATAAACTTAGTTCTCCACATCTCGACCATTATCCGGTTAATCAAATTACAAAAATTAGCAAACCTGAATTATTCATATTCGATTCAAAAGATTATCCCTGGAAGTTAATTGCTGATAATGCTCAAGTGTCGAATAAAGGTAATCATATCTACTTTACCGGTAATGTGAAAATTAATAAATCTTCAGCGAATATCAATGAAAATATTGTTATTATCGCTGATGAATTATCTGTATTTATAGCAGAACAATTAGTTAAATCTAAAACCATGGTGACAATTATTCAAGGTAAGCACAGGGTTAATGCAAAGGGTCTGGAATTTAATTTAAAAAATCACACCTTGGAGTTACTTTCTCAAGTTAATGGAAAATATGAAATACAACGTTAATTACGATGAAATATAGAATGAATTTTCAACATCATTTAAGTTATCTGCTAATGATAGTATTGTTTACTATTTCTACAAATACTTACGCTCTTGAGAATGATCGAGAGAAACCGGTACATATTAGTGCTGATACAGTCACTATTAATGAAAAAACCGGTATCAGTACTTATATTGGTAATGTAAAAATAAGCCAAGGTAGTATGATACTAACCGGTGAAAAAGTAACAGTTTATCAACCAGATGGAAAATTAGACAATATTATCGTTACTGGTTCCCCTGCTCAATTTAAGCAATTATCGGATATAAATAATCAGGAAATCACAGCTACAGCAAAAGAGCTTAAATATCAAACAATAGATGAAAAGTTGATACTTACCGGGGAAGCCAGTTTAAAACAAGGGCAAAATAGTTTTACAGGCCATAAAATCGAGTATGATACCCGAAATAGTACGGTAACTGCGAATACGGATAGTGACAAAAAACAGCGTGTGAATGCAATCATCACACCAAAACAAAAAGATAAGAATTAATATGAGCGTTTTATTGGCCGAAAATTTAGCCAAGTCCTATAAAGGTCGCAAAGTTGTCAAGAATGTCTCTCTAAGCATCGAAAGTGGTGAAGTTGTAGGTCTACTGGGTCCAAACGGTGCGGGTAAAACCACGACATTTTACATGGTTGTAGGATTAGTAAAGCCCAATAGCGGTAGTCTTACATTAGATGGGCGCGATATAGCACAATTACCCATGCACATGCGTGCACAACTTGGAATCGGCTATTTACCTCAAGAAGCTTCTGTATTTAGAAAATTATCGGTAGCCGACAATATTTTGGCTATTCTGCAAACACGAAAAGACCTAAATAATTCTCAACGACAACAAAAAATGGAAGATCTACTGGATGAGTTGCATATTAGCCATATTCGAAATAATCTGGGTATGAGCCTCTCTGGTGGTGAACGAAGACGAGCCGAAATTGCCCGTGCATTGGCTTCTGAACCTCAATTTATCTTATTAGATGAACCATTTGCCGGTGTGGACCCTATTTCAGTATTGGACATTCAAGGAATTATCAAACACTTGAAAGAACGTGGCATTGGTGTATTAATCACCGATCATAATGTCAGAGAAACCTTAAAAATCTGCGAACGAGGCTATATAATGAATGCAGGTGAAGTAATTTCACAAGGAAATCCTGATTTTCTACTAAAAGATGAACAAGTACGAAAAGTCTATTTAGGAGAACATTTTAGGTTATGAGCCATGAAGTTGATCAATATATCAGCTAAAATAGTAATAACCGAAATAAAAATGTAGCTCGGTAATTTGTAACAAAAATATGAAACAAACATTACAACTACGGCTTGGACAACACTTAACAATGACACCACAATTGCAACAGGCGATTCGCCTATTGCAATTATCGTCCACTGAACTTCAAACAGAAATTCAGGAAATTCTTGATTCTAATATGATGTTAGAATCATCAGAGGAAAATGAACCCCAAAATAGTCAGAATACGGAAAAAGATCAAACTTTAAATGATAAATCAGAAACCAGTTTAGACCTGCAAGACACAAAAATACCTGATGATTTACCAACAGATAGCAACTGGGAAGACACATTTGATCATTTACCAGTATCCGTATCTCAACCAAATTCCGATTACAGTAACCAATCTCATGAGATACTCAATGACCGAACTGAAAGTTTACAGGAAACGCTAAATTGGCAATTAAATCTAACCACTTTTACCGATACTGATTTAGTGATAGCAACACACATTATAGATTCCATTAATGATGATGGTTATTTATCATTAACTACTCAGGATCTTCACACAAATATAAATAAAGATCGAGATGCAATACTTGATGAAATTGAACTCGATGAAATTGAAGCCGTATTGCATAGAATCCAAACTTTTGATCCTCCAGGTATAGCTGCACGAGATTTGCAAGAAAATTTGTCAATTCAGCTAACATTACTTAATAATAATGATGCAGATTTTAAGCTTGCTGTTTTATTAGTTTCTGATTTTTTCGATTTATTAGCAAATAGAGACTACCAACAAATCATGCGACGCATGAAACTGGATGAAGAACAATTAGCTACAGTACTTGATATTATTACATCACTTAATCCAAGGCCAGGTAGTCAAATTACCGATCAAAAACCTGAATACGTGATACCGGATGTTTCAGTAAAAAAAATAAATGGCAGCTGGAAAGTTAAATTAAATAAAGATAATACCCCAAACTTAAGAATTAATTCATATTATGCTGCTCTAATTAAACAAGTTAAAAATAATGCAGATAGTTCAACATTAAAAGATCACTTACAGGAAGCTAAATGGTTCATAAAAAGCTTATCCAGCCGTAATGACACTTTGCTGAAAGTTGCTAATTCTATTGTTAAACATCAAAGAGCATTTCTTGAATACGGTGAAGAAGCAATGAAAGCTCTGGTGTTACACGATATCGCTGAAGAAGTAGAAATGCATGAATCCACTATATCCAGAGTCACCACGAAAAAATACATGCATACTCCAAGAGGAATATTTGAACTTAAGTATTTTTTTTCCAGCCATGTTTCTACTACTAATGGAGGTGAATGCTCAGCAACGGCTATCAGAGCCCTAATCAAAAAACTCGTTACTAGTGAAAACAGGAAAAAACCCTTTAGTGACAACAAACTTGCTGAAATATTATCAGAACAAGGAATTAAAATCGCTAGGCGAACTATAGCAAAATATCGTGAATCACTTGCGATACCACCATCAAATGAAAGGAAAAGACTCCAATGAGAATATCATTAACATCAGATAAAAAAGAGGTGATAATATGCAAATAAATGTAACCGGGCACCACATCGAAGTAACTGATTCGTTACATGATTATATTAAAAATAAATTTGAACGACTGGAACGACATTTTGATAAGGTAACCAATATAAATGTGATTTTAAATGTTGAAAAATTAGACCAAAAAGCGGAAGCTACCTTAAATTTAAAAGGTAACAAAATATTTGCTGAGGCGATTAATGCAGATATGTATGCATCAATTGATGCACTACTAGATAAACTGGACAGGCAAATTTGCAAACACAAAGAAAAAATAACAGATCATCATCGTAGTGAAGGAAGCATACGTAAACAAGAACAATTCGAGGATCAAATATAAAACAATGGAATTAACTGATTTAATTTCTCCTGATCGTATTGCATGTAATGTTGAAGCAACTAGTAAAAAAAAAGCGCTAGAAACATTAAGCGATTTAATAAGTAGTGCAGACACCAAGTTTTCATCTATCGATGTATTCAGCAGTCTTCTTGCGCGCGAACGATTAGGAGGAACAGGAGTAGGACATGGCGTAGCTATTCCACATGGACGTTTAAAAAATAGTGCAAATAAAACAATAGGCGCATTGATTAAACTAAAATATGGTGTTGATTTTGATACTCTGGATAATAAGCCAGTTGATTTATTATTTGCGCTATTGGTTCCAGAAAATTCAACAGATGAGCATCTTCAAGTTTTAGCAGTTCTTGCATCTCTATTTGAACAAGCCGATTTTAGAGAAAAACTTCGTGAAGCAGATTCACCTGAAAAGGTATTTCAACTTATTAAAGAATGGCAATAAAAGTATTATTCCGTTATGAGTAAAATATTTACTGCACAACGGCTTTATAAAGACTTCAAAACCCGTTTATCTCTTTCTTGGGCAACAACTAAAAATGAAGATAAACGTTATGAGTCAATTGTTGCACCTGAAAATCAGCAACGCAGCTTAATCGGGCACCTTAATTTAATAAGACCGAATTACATTCAAGTAATAGGACAGTCAGAGCTTGATTATTTAATGTCACTCGGTAAAAACTCCCGGCAAGATGCTATAGCAACACTATTAATTCATACTCCAGTCATTGTCATTTTAGCGGATTCTATATCTGAAATTCCCGGGCTGACTAACAACGCTAATATATCCGGTACTCCCATTTTAAAAAGTATTGAAAA
The DNA here is from genome assembly GCA_048060815.1 of Thiohalomonadales bacterium. Lineage (GTDB taxonomy): Bacteria > Pseudomonadota > Gammaproteobacteria > UBA6429 > Thiohalophilaceae > CAYQUC01. Next base: position 13,478 of record JBGMQW010000001.1, read on the forward strand.
CAGCATTAATATTATTGATAGCATACAATATGACTATTCCGGTATATTCTCCGGCCATATAAACATGCATGGTGTTTTCATGGAAGTAATGGGTATCGGTGTGCTGTTAACAGGAGAGAGCAATATTGGTAAAAGTGAATTAGCATTAGCATTAATTTCTCGTGGCCATCGGCTCATTGCAGACGACTCGCCTGAGTTTTTGCGTGACGCTCCAGACGTTATTACCGGTACATGTCCTGCTGTTTTAAAAGACTTTCTTGAAGTAAGGGGCCTTGGTATTTTAAACATTAGAGCAATGTATGGTGACAATTCAATCGTGGCTTATAAACGATTACGATTAATAATACACCTGGCTGAGTTGACTATTTCAGAAAGTCAGGAGATTGATCGACTTGGTAGTAAGCCTCATAGTATAACGATATTAAATGTAGAGATTCCTAAAACAGTTATTCCTGTTGCGCCAGGCAGACATCTAGCTGTTATTGTTGAAGCAGCTGTACGAAATCAAGTTTTAATTATGAATGGTTATGATGCTTCAAGCGATTTTATACAAAGGCAACAAAATATAATTTTAAATAAAAATTAAAATGAATAACAGGATTTATATATGCGTTTAGTTATTCTCAGTGGATTGTCAGGATCTGGAAAAAGTAATGCCCTTCATGTATTAGAGGATCATGATTTTTATTGCATTGATAATTTACCCATTAATTTGTTACAAGCATTTGCAGAAGATATAATAAATTCAAAAAATCAAGGCCCTGATAACTTTGCTGTTGGGATTGATGCACGAAATTTAACTACTATTTTAGATGACTTTGAAGATATGCTCGAAAATTTAAATACCAAAGAGTTACAATGTGAGGTTATCTACCTTAAAGCAACTGACGATGTCATTATTAAACGCTTCAGTGAGACTAGAAGAAAACATCCTCTTACTAATAACAAAACTTCATTAAATGAAGCCATAAAAAAAGAAAAATATTTACTCGAACCAATTTCACGATGCGCTCAAATAACATTTGATACATCCTATACTAATATACATGAACTTAGAGACATAATAACCCAAAGGATTTGTAGTGATAATTTAAACCTTACAATACAATTTCTGTCATTTGGATTTAAACACGGTATTCCACTAAATGCAGACTATGTATTTGATGTTCGATGCCTTCCAAATCCACATTGGGAACCAGAACTTAGATCAAAAACTGGTAAAGATGTTATTGTTCAAAATTTTTTAGAGCGCCATTCTTCTGTACGTAAAATGAGGGATGATATTATTAATTTTATCTCAGACTGGATACCTTGCTTTGAGTCAGACAATAAAAGTTACATGACCATAGCAATTGGTTGTACTGGGGGACAACATCGTTCAGTTTATTTTACTGAAAAATTATCTGAACATTTTTCTAATATTCGTGACAGCGTTCAAACACGGCATCGAGAATTATCATGAGTGTCGGTCTATTAATCATAACTCATAAAAATATTGGGAAATCTTTATTAGATGCTGCTTCAGCTGTACTAGGACGCTGCCCCTTAAAAGCAATTACAGTGTCAATTGAAAATAATTCCGATCCTGATCGTAAAAGCGATATAGTAAAAAAACATATAAACAAACTTGGTAGTGATGAAGGAATATTAATACTTACTGATATGTATGGTTCGACTCCCAGCAATATAGCATGTAGACATGTATCAAAAAACATTAAAGCTGTTTCCGGATTAAATCTTCCTATGTTAGTCCGTGTCCTAAATTATCCTGATTTGGATTTAAATCAACTTATCGCTAAAGCCACATCAGGTGGAATCGAAGGCGTTATGAGTTGTAAAAACGAAGATTAAAATGATAAATTATAATATAACAATTATTAATAAATTAGGTCTGCATGCTCGTGCCGCAGCAAAATTTGTTACTATTGCATCAAAATTTGAATCGACAATTGACATTGAATGTAAAAAAAATAAAGTCAATGGTAAAAGTATTATGGGAGTAATGATGTTAGCCGCATCAAAAGGTACTGACATTGAATTAATAATATCAGGAATTGATGAAGAACAAGCATTCAAGGCGCTTTCAACATTAATTAATAATCGATTTGATGAAAAAGAATAATTCTATATTGATTTTTTGAAAACATAAATATATAAATTAACAGTACCTGAATAAATTATTTTTTTTATAAATATAGGTTATTTGTAATATGACTTTAATTTTAAATGGCACAGGAGTATCTAGTGGCATCGCGATAGGTGAAGTCATTATATTAGAAAAAAATAAATTTGATATATCCGAATATACAATACCTGCTGATGAAATAGAAAATGAAATAAAACGTTACCGCGAAGCAATATCTATAGCTAAAAATAATTTACAAGACATTCGTGAACATATTTCTAATTCTGCACCTGAAGATATAGCTGCATTTATTGATGCACATTTATTAATGCTCTATGATGCAACTCTGGCAATTGCTCCGATTGAAATAATTAAATCACAAAAATGTAATGCTGAATGGGCTTTGAAAATTCAACGTGATAAATTAATTTCAGTTTTCATGGCAATGGAAGATCCGTATCTGCGAACTCGAAGTGAAGATATTGAACATGTGTCTAACTCCGTTTTATCAATTTTACTAAAAAATACCGTATCATTATCATCAATTTCCGGAACAGAAAATAATATAAAAAATAAAATACTGGTAACAATGGATCTCACTCCTGCTGATACAGTTCTTATTCAACAACAAGGTTTCAATGGTTTTGTTATTGAAGCTGGTGGTTTAACATCACATACTGCAATATTAGCTCGAAGTTTAAAAATCCCTGCCATTGTTGGAATGTCAAATGTACTTAAGCTTATTAAGAATAATGAAACAATTATAATTGATGGTACAACTGGAATATTAATATCTGGTGATAATAAAAATACAATTCAATATTATAAAAACAAAAATACTAAACACCAGGAACACATAAGGAAATTAATTTCAACACAAAATCTACCATGCGTAACACTTGATGGAACCAATATAACTTTAAGAGCAAATATTGAACTTCCAAATGATATTCAAGAGGTAAATGAAATAGGTGCTGAAGGTGTTGGCTTATATCGCACTGAGTTTTTATTTATGAACCGGAAAAACAGTCCAAGCGAACAAGAACAGTATGAAACCTATGTTAAAATAGCACAACAGATTCAAAACCACCCTTTAACAATACGAACTTTTGATTTAGGAGCTGATAAACAGGTTGATGGAGCACAAAAAGATTTACCGACCACAACCAATCCAGCATTGGGATTACGAGCTATTCGATTGTGCTTTAAAGAACCACAACTTTTTATTCCACAAATACGTGCAATTTTACGTGTTTCTGCCAAATATAAGCTACGAATTTTGATTCCAATGTTATCAAATTCACATGAACTGGATCAGATACTAAACATTATTAATGATGTAAAACACAGTTTAAATTCACAAAATATTAAATTCGACAAAAATATTATGATTGGAGCAATGATTGAGGTTCCAGCAGCAGCTTTATCAGCAGAAATTTTCGCTCAAAAGATGGATTTTTTATCAATAGGAACTAATGACTTAATACAATATACTCTTGCTGTGGATAGAATAGATGAAAGCGTTAACTACCTCTATGATCCAATTAATCCTGCAGTATTAAGACTGATTAAAATGACAATAGATGCAGGAGAGAAATATAATATTCCAGTATCAATGTGTGGTGAAATGGCAGGTGACATTCGATATACCTGTTTATTGTTAGGAATGGGGCTAAATGAGTTCAGTATGCATCCTGGTACGATACCTGAAATCAAATATAAAATTCAAAAATGTAATTTGAAAAATATCAAAAATCAGGTTTCTAAACTTTCAAGTTGTTCAACAATGCATAAATATCATGATATTCTTGATAAATTAGATAATATCAACTAATTTTGCGGTCTTTCACAATTAATATGAAACCCAAAAAACTTCATTAATAAAAAGTAATCCTGCCGTAGTTTATAACACACTAAATTTGAACTATAATCCCAGCTGGATCTCATATAATATAAAGATAAAGATGATAACTGATTATTAATATTTCCAGACAAAACCATATACACTTGAATTATTTGGCTGGTAAATATAGTAGTCTTACTCCTTTACTGAATTATCTCAATCAGATTAAGAGCTTTCCGTATGGCTGAACAACCAATAAACTCATTAAATCAACTGACATATGCATTGTTAGCAAATGATTATGAGCATGTCACTCGAATATTACAAAAACTTCACCCGGCAGAAATTGCACATATTTTTGAAGCACTAACAACTTCTCAACGAGAACTAGCCTGGCCTTATGTCGCTCATGAACATGAAGGTGAAATTTTACTACATCTAAATGATGAAGTTCGAAGCAATCTAATCGATACGATGGATAGCAAACAATTAATAGCGGCAACAGAAACTCTTGAAGCTGATGAATTAGCCGATATACTTCCTGAAATGCCACAGGAAGTAATTAATGAATTACTCATGAGCATGGAGGATCAAGAAAGAAGTCGTTTAGAATCGGTTCTTTCATACGATGAAGATTCAGCTGGTGGATTAATGGATTTAAATACCGTTGTTGTTCGTGCGGATATTAACCTTGATGTAGTATCGCGATATTTACGACTTAGAAGTGAGTTACCAAATGGCACAGATAATTTATTCGTAGTGGATAGAGTGGGAATATATCTTGGTACTTTACCATTAATTGATCTTCTTACAAACCAACCAGATTTAAAAGTTTCAGATTTAATTAAAACAGATGTTGATGCAATTTTGGCATCAATGCCAGCAAATGAGGTTGCTCTAATATTTGAGCAACGTGACTTAATTTCAGCTCCTGTTGTTGATAGTGAGAATAAATTATTAGGTCGTATAACTATAGATGACATAGTTGATGTTATCCGTGATGAATCCGATCATTCGTTTATGAGTATGGCAGGATTACATGAAGATAATGACATGTTTGCACCTGTATTAACCAGTACTCGGAAACGAACACTTTGGTTAGGAATTAATTTATTAACTGCATTTTTAGCATCATGGGTAATTGCACATTTTACAGTCGCATTAGAAAAAATTGTAGCATTGGCTATTTTAATGCCAATAGTCGCAAGCATGGGTGGTATAGCAGGAAGTCAGACACTAACATTAGTCATACGTGGATTAGCCTTGGGGCAAGTTAGCGAGATCAACTCAAAACGATTGTTACAAAAAGAACTTTTAATCGGCATTTCTAATGGCATAATCTGGTCACTAGTTGTTGCAGTTATTGTTGGAATTTGGTTTGATTTTCCTCAACTAAGTTTAATCATAGCTTTTGCAATGATGATAACTCTGGTTCTGGCAGCAGCAGCAGGGGCAATTATCCCTATAGCATTAAACAAGATAGGAGCAGATCCAGCACTTGCTGGTGGAGTTGTATTAACAACTATTACAGACATTGTCGGCTTTTTTACATTTTTAGGAATAGCGACCATATATCTAATTTAATATTATATTTTTCGTTGTGCACTTCTGAAATATCTGCGGTTAAAGTTTTTATACTAATAGCTTGATTTCCTGGCGAAGTTACGTTATAAATCTATTAAGGAATTTTGCATTAACTCGTAAGGAAATGAATGATGGCTAAATCGAAAAGAATTCGTTGGGAAGATGTTTATCAATGTGAGATTCCAGCTCAAGCAAAGTTAATAACAAGTGTGCTTCATGCAAATGGACTTCATGCAAAAGTACAACGAAAAAAAGCAAAAGAAAATAACATCACTGTTCCATTTGTTCGGGTGAAAAAAAATCAGGCCAAACATGCAAAAGTATTATTGTTAAATTATAATCTGTCTTTATTATAATCGGTATTTAAAATTTAGTTTCCTGCTATTTGCATCTGTTCAATTAGAATTGAACCACAATGGATATTACCTCTGATATCAACATCATTTGCAATATTAACGATTGAAGAAAACATATCCCTTAAATTTCCTGCCACCGTAATTTCTTCAACAGGATATTGTATCTCTCCATTTTCAACCCAAAAACCAGTTGCTCCACGCGAATAGTCACCATTAACCATATTAATGCCCTGTCCCATTAATTCAGTAATATATAAGCCAGTACCCATCGTTTTTAATAATTTAGCCAAATCAATTTCTTCTAATTTATTCTTAATTCTAATATTTCGAACACCACCGGCATTTCCTGTACTCGACATTCCTAGTTTACGTGCAGAATAACTGCTGAGAACATAATTTTGTACAATACCATTTGATACCCACTCTCGTGCCTGTGTAGCAACACCTTCACTATCAAATGCCGCACTACCTAAACCTTTAGAAATATGGGGTGATTCAGTTATTGACAAAAATTCAGGGAATATTTTTGTATTAATACTATTTAACAGGAATGTCGCATCCCGGTACATCAAAGAACCACTTATTCCATGAATAAAATGACTAATTAATCCACTTGCTACTTCAGAACTATAAATAACGGGAGATTGCATTGTCTCAATTTTTCGACTATCTAAACGAGCTAAAGTTCGTTTGGCTACTTTAGTTGCAATACTATTAATACTTTCAAGATCCTGTCCATCACGGGCTATTGAATACCAATAATCTCGTTGCATAGAATTGTTTGATTCGGCTATTAATGCACAATTTATGCTATGACGTGTGCTTGGATAATGTCCCAAAAATCCATGGCTGTTACCATAAATACGCAGACCACTATGGCTATTAACTGAAGCTCCCTCTGAATTGGTGATACGCGAATCAAAATTTCGAGCCAAATTTTCACAATCTCGAGCAATTTCAATTGCAGTTTCAGTTGTAAGATCCCAGGGATGATATAGATCCAGGTTGGGAAATTCCGAAGCCATTAATGATTTATCAGCTAATCCTGCATACTTATCTTCAGAGGTATAACGAGCTATATCACATGCAGCAGTTACTGTATTTATAATCGCTTTTTCAGAATAATCTGTAGTACTGGCAGATCCTTTACGATGATCAAAATATACAGTTATTCCTAGACCCTTATCGCGATTATGCTCAATTGTTTCAACTTCACCTAATCGAACTGTTACAGACAATCCAGACTCAATACTTGCAGCAGCTTCAGCTTGCGACGCACCATTTTTAGTTGCTTGATTCAAAATTAGATCAATTAATTGTTTTAATCGAGAAACATCGGGTAATTTATTTTCTGTAAATATAGTTTTTGCAAGTGAACTTGGCATAAAATTCTCGTATAATTAATTATAAATATCTTATTTTACGTCTGTATGTAATAAGATTCAAACATTCTATTACATTATGATACTTTCTGCATTATGAATGAAATTCGACAAGACAAACCAAGCAAATCACAGCTAAAAAGAGCAGCTGAAAAATGTCAAGACCTCGGAAGTTTGCTGGTAAAATTACCTATTAGTGTATTACAAAATTTTCCTCTACCCGATGACTTATTCAATGCTATAAAATTAGCACAATCTATAAAACAAAATGGTGCATTAAAACGCCAATTGCAATTCATTGGGAAATTAATGCGTCATTTAGATACAAATAACATACAGGATATGTATGACAACTATTATTTAAAACAAAATCAAAGCAAAAAAGCATTCCATATCTATGAAGATTGGCGAGATAAATTTCTAAATAATGACAATGCAGTTTTTAATGACTTTACAACTCTATATCCTGATGTTGATCGCCAACATTTACACCAATTACAACGACATGCCATTAATGAAAGAAAACAACAAAAACCGCCAAAATATGCCCGTTTATTATTTAGCTATATAAAAGAAAATATTGATAAAAAGAGTAATAATGAGTAGTAAAATTAATTAGGTTTCCCTACTATTGCATACCACCAACAGTTAATTTATCAATTTTTAATGTAGGTTGACCAACACCTACAGGAACACTTTGACCTTCTTTACCACACACACCAACACCACTATCAAGTTCAAGATCGTTACCAACCATAGAGACAAAATTTAATATTTCCGGACCATTACCAATCAGGGTTGCCCCTTTCACTGGCGAAGTTAATTTACCATTTTCAATTAAATAAGCCTCATTTGCAGAAAAAACAAATTTACCCGAAGTAATATCAACCTGTCCACCACCAAAGTTAACAGCGTATAAGCCCTTTTTAACCGATGAAATAATTTCAGCTGGATCATGTTGACCTGCCAGCATAAACGTATTTGTCATACGAGGCATCGGTAAATGAGCATAGGATTCTCTTCGACCATTACCTGTTGAAACCGTTTTCATTAATTTTGCATTTAATTTATCAGTCATATATCCTTTTAGAATACCGTTTTCTATTAACACTGTATTTTGTGTTGAGGTTCCTTCATCATCAATGTTTAAAGAGCCACGTTTATTTTCAAGTGAGCCATTATCAACAATGGTACACAAATCAGATGCAACCTTTTGACCAATTTTACCTGAGAATGCCGAACTACCTTTTCGGTTAAAATCAGCTTCTAAACCATGCCCAATTGCTTCATGCAACAAAACACCAGGCCAGCCAGATCCTAAAACAACAATCATTTCCCCTGCCGGTGCATCAATAGCTTCAAGGTTTACAATTGCTTGCCTAACAGCTTCGGTAGCATATCCTAATGCTCTATCATCAGTAAAATAACTATAATCTACTCTACCACCACCGCCAGAGCTACCTTGTTCACGACGACCTTTTGATTCAACAATGACACTCACACTCAATCGCACAAGTGGTCGTATATCAGTATTAAATGTTCCATCAGATGCTGCTATTAAAATAACTTCGTGTACACCGGACAAACTAACTGAAACTTGTGTAATTCTAGGATCCATTTTCCTGATCTCAGTATCGAGTTTCTTTAACAATTCAATTTTATCATTTGAATGTAACGACTGTAACGGATTATCCTGAATATACAAATTATTATGATTTTGAGCTTTCCATGATTGGACTATTCCTTGCTGCCCTTTTACAGATATTGCTCTTGCAGCATTCGCTGCATGAGTTAAAGCAGGTAAAACAATTTCATCTGAATAAGCAAATCCAGTCTTATCACCACTAACTGCCCTGATTCCAACACCTTGATCAATATTAAAACTACCTTCTTTTATAATACCATCATCTAAGACCCATGATTCATGTTGTGATGCTTGACAATAAATATCTGCATCATCAATTGAATTGTGCATGATTAAATCTAATGTTGACTGTAAATCATTTTCAGTCAAACCTGTTGGTTCAAGTAATAATTGACTTACGTTTTTAATTGAATTTGTTATCATCTTAAACCTGACTTAATCAGTTTTATGTTTTGCCGAGTAGTACTAAATGATTTACTAGCCGCACACTTAAAGCCACTATGCATTGCGTAGCAACTCACCCAGTAATAGAGTATAGTATACACTAATTTGTTGTTATTCATATTCTCAATATATCGTATTGGTGGTTAACCAATTAATTTAGATTAAACCTTAAATTTCCTATGTTGTAATACTGGAAATATTTTACGTATGCTTTTAATTTTATTTAAATCAATATCCGATATAACAAAACCTGCACCACTAGAGAGTTCATCTAAAATGACACCCCACGGATCAACAATCATACTATGTCCATGAGTTTCTCGTCCATTAACATGATAACCTCCCTGCGCAGATGCAACGACATAACAAAGGTTTTCGATAGCACGAGATTTTAATAATGGTTCCCAGTGAGCCTTTCCTGTAATTGCAGTAAAAGCTGATGGTATTACAACTATATCTGCATTTTGATCACTCATTTTACGAAATAATTCAGGAAACCGAAGATCATAACAAATTGCAATACCTATATTCCCAAAAGGCGATTCAAAAACACATATCTTCGATCCTGCTTCAATTGTCTCGGATTCCCGATAAGTATCATTACTTTCTGGAACATGAACATCAAATAAATGAATTTTATCGTATCTAGCAACAACAACACCATTTGCATTATATACCAGGCAAGTAGCTCGAATTAAATTATCGACATCAGTTATAATTGGAATAGTGCCAGCAACGATCCAGATATTAAAATCAGTTGCTAGTTTTTTTAAAAAATCCTGAATTTCTCCTGCTCCATAAGATTCACGTATCAAAACTTTGTCTTGTTCAGTCATTCCCATTAAAGCAAAATTCTCTGGCAAGATTACTATTTTAGCTCCAGCTTGTGAACTAGCCTGAATTAATCGTCTTACTTCAATCAAATTAGAAGAAACATTTGAACCTGAAGCCATTTGAATTGCTGCGAATTTTGTCATATATTCTATGATTAATATTTAAGAGAACCTGATTATCTATTACACCATTATTTATCAGTTATAATTGACGACTCTCGATCAATAATAATTTCTAAATCAAGTTGTTTGGTATCAGTACTCCCAGGACTCAAACTAATTTTTGTTGCTGGAAGTCCTAAGGAGATCAACCATCCACGTAATTCCAAAGCCCACAGACTACCTTCATCACCTCCTGGATGATGAATCACAAGTGAGGAATTCTCATTTACACGGATTACTCGCATAGCAGATGTTACTGCTTCCATTGATAAAATAGAACTAGCACTTCGCGGTACAGCCCATTGTGCTGAAGATAAATGATATACAAATTCTGAAGCGTAAATCGTTTGGTAAAAAAATAACAACACACAACAAAAGCATACTCTAAACTTTAAGTAATCTTTGTTTAAAATATTCATATTATATATGCTGTGTTTAATTTAATCACCACTATCTTCGTCATCAAAAGTTGACTCAATTATATCACCTACTTTAGATTTTGGTTTAGTTACTGATTCTATAATTGGTTTTTCCCATGTGCCGGAAATTTGATAAATTCGTGTATCTGCCTTGTCAAGACCAATTATATCACCCAGAATTTTTGCAATAATTACACCCGGTAAACTACCGAATATTCCTCCCAAAATAGCTGCAGTTGTATCCGTAATATTTGGAATGACTTTAATTTTTTGATCAAATTTATGATTTACTAAATCAGTATTTCCATATATATAAATTTTTGCTGCACTACTGGACATAAGAAGCTCTTTAGTAGACAGAATTCCATTAGCAATTCTTACCTTACCTATAATAGAGTCAAAAACAAGGCCTTTACCGAAAACATCACTAAAATCGCCTATAAGTCTTCGGGGTAAATTACTTATACTCAAAAGTCCCAATAACCGCCCTGCTTTTGGGTCAATATCAAGTAATTCTCCGTCAGATACATTAACAAAGATTTCAGCTGACAATTTATTAATTGAGAATTGCAGTGGACTATCATACCACCAAATTGTCATATCTGAATTACTTTTCCCTTTATTCAATACAGATTTAAATCCTAATGATGATAATGTAGCACCAAGATCAGATGATATAAATTTAACATTAGTAAATTTAGTTAAATAACGATCCTTGTTTTTATCTGGAAAAATATGCCAAATTCCTGAACAATCCAATTCAAATTTATCAGAATGTAAATTTAATTTTTTAATATCAAAACCATTTATAGAATGTTTAAAATCAAAGCTTAAGGTACCAATTTTTGCATCATCATAAAATATATCTCTTATTTCACCACTAAATTCGGGGACTTTTCTAGGATCAAAACCTTTATACTTAGTTTTATCATTTTTTTCTTTTTCAATATCGGGATCAGTTGATTTTACTTTTGAATCAGGAATATGAAATGAATTCACATCAAAAACAACTTTTAATTCTGGAGTAATAAAAGTATCATTTTCAAGTTCCTTATCAATTTGAAAATCATTTACAAAACTAGACCACGAATCAATATTAATATCATGAATATTACCCTGAACTAAAATAGTACCATCTTGTAATTTAGAATTATTTTCAATATCAAATTTAATAATCGCACTATTTAACTTATATTTATCATTAAATTGTTTAATAGTACTACTTATAGATAAAGTATCGTTTATAGAAATATTTATTTGATTCTTATTTTTCGAAATAAATTTACTTTCAATACTTATAGGTATTTTATCAGTTTTATTTTTCTTTAAAGGTGTCGGTATAGTTAGATTTATACCTTGCAGATCAGTTGTAAAAACAATTGAAGCAGGAATTTCAGTATCCTCAGACGAATATCCAAAATTAAATATTCCTTGCCAATTTGCCACACCTGAACTTTTCTCCATCCAGGGTATATTAAATGTATTCTGAATAGTATCTGAACTAAGTTTACCCTGGGCTAAAATATGATGACTAAATATCGTATCTTTTTTTATAGAATATATGTTAATTTTTGATGGCTCATTAAAACTGATTGCATTCAAATTATTAGATTTAAATCCATTTTCATCGAACTTTATTTCTCCATTAATGTGATTAAATTCAAATATATTTTTGTAAAGTGAAATAGCACTATTCTCTGTTACTACCGAACCTTTATAATAAAGTGAATGATCTTTTTTCATTTCATCAGATAAGGGTACATTAATCTGAATATTAATCTTACTGTAACCTGTTATTTTAAATTCTTCAATTACTGGTCCAATATCACTCGCGATTGGACTATGCACTAAATATTTAAAAAGGTTGTTAGTTGTACTGTCTACTTTCCCTTTTATAACTAATTCTGATTTAGTATAATCTTTTATAAATATCTTTGTGCTCTTGACATCACTATGTAACGTTTTTGCTTTCAAAATATCAATATTAAATCCTGCACCAGTAAATTTTATATTTGCCGACGCATTATATATTCTAGGCCAATTATCAAGATAATTTAATACAAAATTTTCACTTTCAAAGCTGACTTCAAATTTGCCATTGTGATTAAGGTAGGGAAAATCATTTAATCGCCCTTGTAAAATAACACCTCCCTTAGTAACAAAACCAGATACTAAACTGGAATCGAGCCAATTCACCAGTTCTTTATCCATTATTGAGACTGGAAAATATTTTCCTGAACCTGCAATATCACCATTTTTAAAATTAGTCTGTAAATCGATAAATGGAGATTTTTTATTATCTGGAAAAATAATATTTAAATTTGAATTAGTTTCAATATCTTTATTACTTGCAATCAAATTATTTCCTGTTACATGCCATTCATTATATACATTACGCCAATTCAAACGCCCATCGAATTTAGAAATATTCAATTTATCTCTAAATATTTCAGGAAAATTAACAATCGTATTATTACTTGCTATGACCAAACTACCATAAGTATTTGTTGTCGCTATTCTACCAGATAAATTTTCTACACCGGGGATATACTTATCAGGATTAAATTTAATATTTGAAAAATCAGACTGAAAAATAAAATCATCTGATAGAATTTCGCCAACTTTAAATCGAATATGAGTATCCAATAATTGTCCATAAGGATTCATTTTTTGTAATTTTTTAATATTATTTTTTTTAATTAGATTGAGTTTTTGTATAAGATGACTCGCATCCTCGATATCAATTTTATCAAAATATATGTCCATAATTGAATCTGGTTGAAAGCGATCATGGCTTTCAATTAATGCTCTTGATAATGGCCATATTTTGTTATTTACCTCATATTTAAAGTTATCTACATTTAATGCCCAACCATCAGCTAAATTATCCCAACGCCAAACAGCACCCATTTTATCAATATTAATAATTTTATTATGTTTAGACGGGTTAAATTTTAAATTTCGTACACTCGTTACACCGGTAACTTCTTTTAATTGTCCTAACCTGAAATTTGACCATATTTCAAAATTGTAAATACCACTTGTCGGTTTTAGTGGTATTAAATTCGAAGGTATTCCAATTTCTGAAATGTTAACTTCTTCCCCTTTAACATACGCTCTTCCTTCCCAACTAGCGGGGTTTAAAATATCACCAAGCATATCAAATTCAATCTTAAACCTCTTGGCTATTTTATTTTTTAATGCCCAATCACCCGACAATGTATGTCTATTACCACTATTTTTTAATTGTAGATTAATATTAGAAAATGTAAGTACCTTATTAGTCTTCGAATTGATCCAATGAATTGTACTATTTTCTAATTTAAGTTTGTCTTGTTTAAATAACCAGTTTGATAATTCACTTGATTCTTCTGAATCAAGATCTTTCGCAGGATCAAATTTAGCGACATCAATACCTTTAATTTTAAATGTATTATTCTTATTCTGTGTCACAACCAAATTAATACCGCTAATTACGATACTTTTAGGGATAAGCTTTTGAAGTTTAATTGATTCAAAAATTGATAATCCAACACGAGCCTCTTTAAAACGTGCCATAACCTTATCGGATTCAGGCTCAAATAAACTTACACCCTTAAAAATAAATGTCGGCGTAATACCAATTATTTTTGCATCAAAGGTCTCAATATGCAGTGGTTGTTCTATATATTTTTTAACGAATACTTCAAGTTGATCACGAAAATCAGTTACGTTAGAAATTAATGAACGAGCAAGCGTCATTGAAATAGCAGTAACGACCAATGTAGTTACAATGGAATACCACAGTAATATTCGACTTCGTTGTAAAAAAGTTAACTTGTTTGTAGTTTTCATCTACTATTGTAATATTTATATTCAGATTATTACATTAAAACAACATCAAATTGTTCTTGGCTGTATTGAGTCTCAACCTGAAAACGAATATTCTTATCAATAAATACTTCAAGTTCTGCAACACTATTAGATTCCTCATCTAATAAAACATCAACAACCTCAGGAGAAGCAAGAATAAGCAAATCATTGGTATTAAACTGTCTCGACTCTCGCAATATTTCTCTAAATAATTCAAAACAAACTGTTTCAGCTGTTTTAATTGAACCTCGGCCATTACAAGTTGGGCATACTTCACACAGTATATGCTCGAGACTTTCTCTAGTACGTTTTCGAGTCATTTGAACCAGACCCAGGCTTGATACCTCACTAATATTAGTCTTGGCGTGATCTCGTTCGAGATTTTTTTCTAATAACCGTAAAACTTGTTTTCTATGGTCCGGATCCAACATATCAATAAAATCAATAATTATAATTCCACCAAGATTACGTAACCGAATTTGTCTCGCTATTGACTGTGTCGCTTCTAAATTAGTTTTAAATATTGTTTCTTCTAAATTACGATGACCAACAAAAGCACCGGTATTAACATCAACAGTTGTCATTGCCTCAGTTTGATCTATTATTAAATAACCGCCTGATTTTAATAATACTTTTGGTTCCATAGCTTTTTGAATTTCATCTTCAATCCCGTAAATATCAAATATCGGTCGTTCACCAGGATAATAATCGATCTTCTTATCCAGATTAGGAATAAATTTAGTAGCAAATTTAGACACTTTTAAATGTGTTTCTTTAGAATCTATTCTAACCTTCTCAAAATCTGTTCCTACCAAATCTCTCATTGTTCTCATAACAAGAGAAAAATCCTCATGTATTAAGCATATTTCTGATTCTTGCTTTTCCTTGTCTGTAACTACACTCCACATTTTTTGTAAAAAAAGCATATCGGCAATAATCAAATCACTACTAATTCCCTGTGCTACAGTTCTAACTATGTAACCACCTGAATGATCATTTTCAATTTGATTGCTTATAATAATTTTTAAACGTTCTCTTTCTTCTTCACTTTCAATTTTCTGTGATATACCTATATGACTATTTTGGGGCATGTATACTAGATATCGGGATGGAATTGATATTTGAGTTGTTAACCTGGCACCTTTTGTACCAATTGGATCTTTTAGAACTTGTACCTTAATTCTTTGACCTTCATGTAATAATTCTGATATTGGGATCTCGGGTTGCAGCTCACTATTTTCATTGTAAGAAACATTTTCTGTGTAAATATCTGATGCGTGTAAAAAAGCAGTACGGTCTAATCCAATATCGATAAAAGCAGCTTGCATTCCAGGCAATACCCGGTTGACTTTTCCAGTGTATATATTGCCAACTAATCCTCGTTTTTTTTCCCGTTCTATGTGTACTTCTTGTAATACACCATTCTCAACATAAGCAACTCTTGTTTCTTGAGGTGTAATATTTATTAATAATTCATCACTCATATAAATCCATTTTAATTTCGTCACTGTTTAAAAATTTTACTCCAGCTTTTTGTAAACATTGAGCCGTTTCAAAAATTGGTAAACCCATAACACCAGAATAACTGCCCTTAATTTCTTTTATAAAAATCGCTGCTTGTCCCTGAATAGCATATGCACCCGCTTTATCCCATGGTTCTGCAGAACAACAATACGCTTTTATTTCTTTTTCACTTAAGTCACGAAATGTTACTATTGTTTCATTAATACAACTCCATACTTTATCATGAATAACTGAAATTGCAGTCAGTACTTTATGGGATCGTCCGGAAAATCGGGAAAGCATATCACAAGCATCATTAAAATCTTTTGGTTTTCCAAATATAATATTATCAAGTACCACAATGGTATCTGAGCCCAGTAATGGGATATCGTGAATTAAATCAGGTATTCTACTGGCAGCGCGTGCTTTTTCTAAAGCTATACGGCTAACATAATCCTTGGCATTTTCCTGTGATAATCGCTCTTCTGATACATCAACATTTATTTGCGTGAATTGAATCCCTATTTGTGTAAGTATCTGTTGTCGCCGGGGTGATTTTGAAGCTAAATAGAGCTGCATGTTTTTATTTTGGTTTATCACGAAAATATTCCTAATATTAACTGCAAAATTTTTATACTCCAAATTCAATTTATCACTTATGGTATGGATGATTTTTGAGTATGCAACTTGCTCGATAAAGTTGTTCTGCAATTAAAATCCGCACAAATGAATGTGGAAAAGTTAACCGGGATAATGACCAACTTAGTGATGCAAGCTGCTTACATTTATCATCATGTCCATCAGGGCCACCTACTAATAATGCAATATTTTGTCCGGAGTTAGACCATTTATCCAAATTCTGCGCCAATTCAGCTGTACTCCACTGTTGACCTTTGCCATCCAACAACACCACCAGGCAATTCTTCGGTATTGCAGCAAGTAATACTACGGCCTCTTTTTTAATTATACTTTTAGTATCTACATTCTTTGTTCTTCGAATTGCATTTACCTCAATTAATTCAAGCTTATACTCTTTTGGCATTCGTTTCGAATATTCTTCATATGCTTCAACGACCCAACTCGGCATACGATTTCCTATGGTAATTAAAAATATACGCATTCATTTATAAACTTACATCATTAGAAATTGTGTTAGGGCTATCTTCACCCCAAAGTTTTTCTAGATTATAAAAATTTCTAATATCAGGTTGCATAATATGTACAACAATATCGCCAAGATCAATTAACATCCATTCCCCCTGTTGTTCGCCTTCAGAACCTAGAACTTTTATATTCTTTTCCTGAGCTACGGTTAATAGATTACTACCTAGCGCTTTAACCTGACGAGCAGAATTACCACTTACAATCACCATAATATCTGTGAAATTCGATTTTCCGCGTACATTTATAGTTTTAATTTGAAAACCTTTTATATCTTCTAACGCATTAATAACAATATCGTGTATCTTCTCTATATTCATCTTTTATTTTCATATATATTTTGATTTTTAATAATTTTAATAACACCATCGGGTAATAAATACTGTACTGATTTATTTTCTGCCAATAACGCTCTAATTTTGGTTGCAGATATATCTAATTGGGTAACCGATTGAAACATTATTTTTCCACATGAACTATCATTTAATTCATCTTTATTCAAGATACGTTGATTTGAAATTACCGTACCAAGCTCAACAGAAATTTGACTGGAATCTCTCAGCGCTTCAACATCCCAACCAGGACGATGAGTTACAACGATATGACATAGATCTAGAATATTTTTCCACCGATACCACTGATCAAATTTATAAAATGCATCTATACCAATAATTAAACACAATGTCTGATTTTTCGTTACTTCGGTACGTATAAACTCCAAAGTATCGATTGTGTAACTAATGCCCTCTCGATTAATTTCACGAGGATCTAGATAAAACCGAGGTTCAAGCTTTATTGCAGTTGCTATCATCTCAAGTCGTTGTTTTGAACTTGCCAATGGTAGTGCTCGATGATACGGAATACTACAAGGAATAAAATGACATTTTTCAATACTAAGGGCTTCAACAACATCGAGTACTGGACGCAAATGACCATAATGAATCGGATCAAATGTACCACCGTATACACCAATCATTACACACACAAATAATTAAACAATAAATATTTCATTAATATTAACTACGGATATGACCATCACCAATAACAATATATTTCTGTGAAGTTAATCCCTCTAATCCCACCGGGCCACGAACATGAATTTTATCAGTACTAATTCCTATCTCTGCACCTAAACCATATTCAAATCCATCAGCAAAACGAGTCGATGCATTCAACATAACCGAGCTTGAATCAATTTCATTTAAAAATCGTCGTGCTAAAGTTACATCTTCAGTAACAATTGATTCTGTATGACCAGATCCATGGTGATCGATATGTTCCATTGCAGCATTAATATCGTCGACTATACGAATTGATAAAATTGGAGCAAGGTATTCTGTATCCCAATCTTCTTCTGTTGCTAAGGTAATATCGCTTAATATTTTCATTGTCTCCGCGCAACCACGTAATTCGACCTGTTTATTTTTATATAATGAAGCAAGTTCAGGTAAAATATCTTTTGCAATAGACTTATCAACCAACAATGTTTCCATTGTATTACAGGTTCCATAACGTTGCGTTTTAGAGTTTAATGCAACATCTATAGCCTTTTGTTTATCTGCTTTAGAATTTATATATACATGACATATACCATGAAGATGTTTAATAACCGGAACTGTTGCTTCCAGGCTAATTCTTTCAATAAGCCCTTTACCACCACGTGGAACAATAATATCAACATAATTTTTCATAGTAATCAGTGCACCAACAGCTTCCCTATCTGTTAGCTCAATCACCTGAACCACATCTTTGGATAAACCCGATTTTTTCAGACCAGTATGAATACAAGCTGCAATCGCCTGATTCGAATACAGTGCCTCAGAGCCACCCCGTAAAATAGCAGCATTTCCTGACTTCAAACACAAGGCAGCTGCATCAGCAGTTACATTTGGACGAGATTCATAAATTATCCCAATCACTCCGAGAGGCACGCGCATCTTTCCAACTTGAATGCCCGATGGTCGATATTTTAAATCTGTAATTTCACCAACAGGATTTTCCAGAGCTGCAATTTGACATAAACCATCGGCCATAGAATGAATACGTTCAGAATTGAGTTCCAAACGATCTAACAATGCTGCATCCAGACCTGATTCTTGTCCAGCAATTAAGTCTTTCTGATTTTGAGTTATTAATAATTTTTCATTGCTTATAATTTCATCAGCAATAGCGATTAAAGCTGAGTCTTTACTTGCGCTATCTGCTCGTGCTATTTCACGTGAAGCTTTTTGAGCCCGAATTCCTATATCAAGCATGTATTTTTTTATGTCCACTTTAATATCCATTTGAGCATCTCTAATATATTTTACCTGATACTAAAAAAGTCTTTAATATCATAACTTTAGTATATGTGTTTGTCACGACGCGCTATTAATTCGAACACATTTAGCGCAAATTGTTCAAATTAAATAGATACCGTCGGCAAATATCGAAGTCCTGCAATCCCTAAGCTTAATTGTAACAATTCATCCCATAAATTGCCTATTTCATTACCTTTAATTATACGATCAGTCTTATTTGATTTGCGAAGTAATGCCTGCAGTGAGGCTATTGAATGGCGATTTAAAGCATTTCGTACCATAATTTTTCGTTTATCCCACACTCGTTGTTGTCGAAATACTAATTCCATTGCATCGCCATTTTCTAAACAACTTTTCATTTTAAGCAAGCTACGAATTTCTTTTGAAAGAGACCAGTTTATTAAAAGTGGAGTAATACCTTCTGATTTCAAACCATATAAAATACGGGGAATATGTTTAAGTTCGCCTTTTAAAGCTTCATCAGCTAATTTAAATATATCATAGCGGGCACTGTCAGCTACAGATTGCTCGACAATATCAAGAGTTAATTCATTCGATGGACAAATGAGTGATAATTTCTCGATTTCCTGGTCGGCAGCTAATAGATTACCCTCTATTCTATCAACCAGTATTTGTAAGGCATTCTCACTTGTTTTTAAGTTTCGTAAATTTAACCTTGATATGACCCAGGAACGAAGCTCAGTTCCTTCAATAGGCCATATTGTGACTGAAACCCCTACATTTAATATCGATTTAAACCATTTTGTGGTGGTAGTCGCTTTTTCCAGTTTATTAGTAACAATCAATAACAAGGTGTCACTGGAAATATTCTCACAGTATTCCACAAGCATTTGTCCACCTTCTTTACCGGGTTTACCATTTGGCATACGCAATTCAAGTATTTTCTTTTCTGCGAATAATGATAAACTATTTTTCGACATTGAAAAATCTGACCAACTAAATCCTTTTTCTATAAATAACAATTCTCTATTGCTATAACCTTGTTCCACTGCCTTTTCTCTAATTAATTTGATAGCTTGTTGTACTTGAAATGGCTCATCCCCACTGACTATATAAACAGGTTGTAAGGATGTAGTTAGCTGTTGTTCAAGATTATTAAAATAAATTTTCATGAATACTAGGGTCTGTTGATCTTTCAGATTTTAGAACTGAATAAAGAATTATAATACCAATGATTATCAATAAATAGTAAAAGTTAGGACACGGAATTGGGATACCCCTATCAAGACCGTGTGCCGCAGGACGCGGCACCCGAGCATGCCATGGATGGCAATGTTTTGCGTGTCTTGATAGGGGTATCCCGGTTTCGTGGCCGGATTTAAACTACAAATCAGATAAAATTTGAAAGATCAACAGACCCTAGTTAACCTGAACTCGGTATAAGCAAATATAATTTAAATAACAAAATTAGGTAGTTACGTATGAGTAATACTAAATCCATCGGCTACGGAAGGGCTGTAGCCCATTCAAGACTCGCAAAACATGCCATCCATGGCCGCTCGACTGCCGCGTCCCTGCGGCAGACGGTCTTGAATGGGCTACAGCCCTTCCATATCCTTGCATTTGTACTCGCAATTTATTAATGGATGCTGTTACATGTTTTTCTTATCCTGAGTTCAGGTTAGTTAGATTCTTTAAAAGCAAAACTCAGTCTGGTTAACATTTGATTTACGATAAATTCACTCATTTCCAATTTTAACCGAATTTCTTGATCACCTGATGCAAGTCTATTTAATGGATCAATATTGTATTCACGAGTCTGACGTAGTTCCTGATTTTTTAATAAAACTTTTCCTTTATTGTCATATACTTGAAATCCAATAACCAGGTCTAGTTTATAGGCTGAGGCTTTATTACCTGAATCTACAGTTAACACACGTCTAACAAAGTTATTTTTGGTGATCGAAAGTATCGCAGTTGAATCTTCTTGTATATCGATACGTTCAATACCGAGTTGTTTCATTCTTCTAAATAAAACAGTTCCAATTTCATTTGAACCTACATCACCAGCGACATAAATATTTTTCAATACATCGGGAACTTCTATCGCGCCACGAAGATGAAAACCGCATGACACTAATAAAACACAACTATTCAATAGTAAGAATATAATTACTATTTTAAAATTTTTATTAACATTATTAATATTTTTCATAATTTAAACATTATCGAACAACAATATTAACTAATCGACCAGGAACAATGATAACTTTTGAAATACCCTTGCCATTCGTGAATTTTTTAATATTCTCATTTTCCAATGCCAACTTTTCAGTCTCATCACGACTTGCATCGGCAGGTATCTCAATACGTGCACGTAATTTTCCATTAACCTGTACAACTAATTCCAGACTATTACGAACTAGTGCCTGTTTATCAACTTTCGGCCATGTTGCATCAATAATAATTTCATCATGACCTAATGCTAACCATAGTGTATGACATACGTGAGGAACAATTGGAGCCAGCATAAGCACAATATTATCCAGTGCTTCTTGCATAATTCCATAATCTTCAACAGAGTTATATTCTACTTTATACAAGACATTGACTAATTCCATTATCGCGGCAATTGCAGTATTAAAAGTAAACCGTCGTTCGATATCATCAGTACATTTTCCAATAGTTTCATGCAACAATCGTCTAAGTTTTTTCTGCTGTTCATTTAAATTTGAACTGGATTCTGTAATATAATTATTAAACTCGGTGTTTTGATGTTGGTACACTAAATTCCATAACCGTCTTAAGAAACGAAATGCTCCTTCAACCCCTGAATCTGACCATTCGAGTGATTGTGTCGGTGGAGCGGCAAACATCATGAATAAACGTGCTGTATCGGCACCATATTTTTCAATTAAAACCTGTGGATCAACCGTGTTGCCTTTGGATTTTGACATTTTTGAACCATCTTTTAACACCATACCCTGTGTTAATAATTTTTTAAAAGGTTCATCAATGTTTATCAGTCCTTCATCTCTCATTAATTTAAGAAAAAATCGAGCATACAACGAATGTAAGATCGCATGTTCTATACCACCAATATAATGATCAACGGGTAACCAATAAGAAGCTCGAGAATCCAACATAAATTCTGAATTATCCGGGTTACAATAACGAGCAAAATACCAGGATGACTCCATAAATGTGTCAAATGTGTCGGTCTCTCGTTTTGCTTTACCCCCACAAGCTGGACAACTAACATTGTAGAATTCAGGCATTGATTTAATTGGGGAATTTACACCATCGAGTGTTACTTCTTCTGGAAGTACCACCGGTAAATTTTTCGTTGGTACCGTTACTTCACCGCATTTATCACAATTAATAATTGGAATAGGACTTCCCCAATAACGTTGACGGGAGATTCCCCAGTCACGAAGACGATAATGAGTTTTAACTTGACCTTTTTTCTTTTTTTCAAGAAACGAAGCTATTTTATTAAATGCCTGGTCTGATGTTAATCCGGTATAATCACCGGAATCAAGTAAAACACCTTTTGCTGTTATTGCAGCTTTAGTTAATTCATTATCATGTTCTACTTTTGTGTCAGGTTTTATAACCTGCTTTATTTGCAAACCATATTTCTTTGCAAATTCCCAATCACGTTGATCATGGGCAGGTACTGACATTACAGCGCCTTCGCCGTATCCCATCAAAACAAAATTTGCGATAAAAACCGGAACAAGATCACCTGTAATTGGATGTATGGCTTTTAAACCTGTGTCGATCCCTCTCTTTTCAACTGTTTCTATGGTTTTTTCAGCTGTTCCCAACGATTTACATTCATTAATAAAAGTTAAAATATTTGCATGGAATTTTGATGTTTCCAGAGCAAGTGGATGTTCAGCTGCAATAGCAAGATAGGTAACACCAAACAAAGTATCCGGTCTTGTTGTAAAAACGTTGACTGTTTGTTCAGTATTTGCAATTTCAAAACCTATTTCAACACCTAAAGATTTACCAATCCAATTATGTTGCATGGTTCGAACTTTATCAGGCCATCCACCAAGACTATCCAGATCTTCAAGTAACTCTTCAGCATAATCGGTGATTTTCATAAACCATTGAGGTATCTCTTTACGCTCAACTGTTTCACCACATCGCCAGCAGCATTCATCTATTACCTGTTCATTGGCTAAAACTGTCTGATCGTTTGGACACCAATTAACAGAAGCGGTTTTTTTATAGACTAAACCTTTTTTATAGAGCTGTATAAATAACCATTGCTCCCATTTATAATAATCAGGATCGCATGTCGCAATTTCTCTATCCCAGTCATATGCAAACCCCAACTCTTTCAGTTGCTTACGCATATAATTTATATTTTCTCTAGTCCATTTACCAGGAGCAACATTATTTTTAAGAGCTGCATTTTCAGCCGGAAGACCAAATGCATCCCAACCCATCGGTTGCATTACATTCTTGCCCAACATACGTTGATATCGGCTAATCACATCACCAATGGTATAATTACGCACATGACCCATGTGTAATCGCCCACTGGGATACGGAAACATTGAAAGACAATAAAACTTCTCTTTGTCTGATTTTTCATTAACAGCAAAAGACTTGTTTTGCTCCCAATAATCCTGAACATCTTGTTCAAGTTTTTCTGGATGGTATTGTTCAGCTATTTTATTTTCTAAAGGCATATTAAATTTCTTTCGTAAATCACAATTTTTTTATTTTATACAGAAATTGAATATTACCATATCTAGCAGGATTTCCGCAGTAGAGTAAGCTCTCTATTTCAGGATAGTCTGTCTGATTACAAGTTTAGAGAAATAATTTACATGTATATGTGAAGACTTAATCCAACGGTTATCAACTAAGTCGACTGGTTTTAGTTTGACGAATTTGTTCTCGATACAAAGCAATTTGCTCTTTAGTGAATGTCCCGGGGAAATACTTATTTCCCCATACTAACATGGCTTTCATAACGTCACCTAAATCATGTCCTTTTTCCGTCAAACTATAACTATAACGAACTGGTCGACGCTGATATTCCTGTTTCTGAATGATTCCTTCAGTTATTAAATTTTTTAAGCGCTGAGCGAGAATATTACTGGGGATTTTTTCAAGCGAGTTTTGCAACTCAGTATAGGTGGTTTTTCCAAAATAGAGATCACGTATCACTAACAAGGTCCACTTATCACCAAGAATGTCTAACATGTTTGCAATTGCACATGGTGAGCGCTTAAATTCTGAGGGTTGCATTATCTATCCGCTATAGTAATTGCTAACTTGTAATACTAATTAAAATTTACGTGGTGAAATTTTAACACAATCCCTAGTCACTTGCATATTTAAAGTAACTAATTTAGACTGCACTTCAACAGTCACTTTCAATTATTAAGTAACTAACTTATAGGAATTAGATTATGGATATAACTCTTTATTATTGTGCAAAAACCCGAGCAGTTAGAATACGGTGGTTATTAGAAGAATTATCAATACCTTATCAACTTGAACATATTGATATTTTTTCTGGCGCTGGCCAGACCAAAAAATATCGAGATATACATCCTTATGGCCAGGTGCCTGCTATTAAAATTGATGATGAGCTTATCTTTGAATCCGGTGCAATATGTAATGTCCTGGCTGATAAATTTCCTGAAAAAGCGTTTGCTCCGAAGCTCAATACTATCGATCGAGCACAATATGAACAATGGATGTTCTTTGCTCCCGCGACGCTAGAACCTCCAATTTTCCAATATTTACTACACACATCAATATTTTCGGAACAGCGGCGCGTTCCTCAAATAGCCGAATTGAATATTAAGAGTTTCCGCCAGATTTTAAATATCCTGGAAAAGATTTTTCAAGAAAAAATGCTGAAGAAAAACTATTTAGTAAATGATACATTTAGTTGTGCTGATATTATGATTGGCTCAGTATTATTCTGGGCTCCAGAATTTGTTTCAAAATATACTGAGCTATCGCGTTACACAGAAAACCTGAGATCTCGAAAACCATATCAAAAAGCGTTACTGAATGATTAAAATATCCAAAAATTGACAGTAAACAGGTAAATTTAACTGATATTGTTAGCGAATAAGAGAAATTCATCATTTACTAATATAGAATTATCTGCTATTATCTTGACAAATTTACTCAAGTATTTTGAATTAAAATTTTTTCAGGAGCGATTAATATGCAAGCAGAAGTAAATGGTCAAGTCGTTGAGCTCAGTGAGGCTGGGTGGTTATTAAATTTAGATGAATGGAGTGAAGAGCTCGCATTAGAAATTTCAAAAACTGAAAAAATTCAGGAAATGACAGACGAACATTGGGATATAGTTAAATTAGCTCGAGAATATTTTACAACTAATGGAAGTGTTGCTGAGCCACGTGTATTTTCTAAACTACTGAAAGAAAAGTTTGGTAAAGATCGCAGTAGCCAAAAATATATTTATACTCTGTTTCCAACTGGGTTAATTAAATGCGCTAATAAAGTCGCAGGACTACCCCGTCCTAAAGGCTGTAGTTAAAATTAAATATTTTTCAAAGTAAAACACAAAGTCGAATATTTATTCGGCTCTTTTTATTCTTTAAATAACCTGAACTTGGGATAAGCAAATATAATTTAAATAACAAAATTCAGTAGTTACGTATGAGTCATACTAAATCCATCGGCTACGGAAGGGCTGTAGCCCATTCAAGACTCGCAAAACATGCCATCCATGGCCGCTCGACTGCCGCTTCCCTGCGGCAGACGGTCTTGAATGGGCTACAGCCTTTCCATATCCTTACATTGGTTCTCGCAATTTATTAGTGGATGTTATTACATGTTTTTCTTATACCGATTTCAGGTTAGTTACTAAAAACCTATACCACATTGTCTATACTTACAGAAAGGATAACAATTTATAGCAGCTGTACATTATGAAAAATTCTAATAAATCAACTTTTGTTGAAACTTACAATCGTATACTGGAAAATTTATATAATATAAAAAATTCTGTTGAAGATACGTCGCGTGAAGATTTGTCGATAAAAATGGAGTATGCAAAAAAGAAATTACAAGAATTTGAAGATATCACAAAAGAAGAAATTGATATCGTAACAAAGTATTTACACAGAGATATTACAGCAGCAACAAATCATTTGAACAAAACCAAAAATAATATTAAAGAGTGGATAGACAAAGACATAAAGTTAACAGAAGATAAATTACTTCATTTGTTTGTTAATGTTGTTGACCAAAGTCGAGTTGAGTTGCTCGAACTAGAAACTTTATTACATGAATGGCATAGCGGTGAAGTAACCGGCATTGGAGTTTTGGAATGTAAAAATTGTGGTGAAAAGATTACTTTTACCGAAACACAAATTATTAAAAATTGTTCAAAGTGTAATGGTGAAATATTTCACAAATACTTTGATTTTTAGTTTATCAACTTAAATTTTCGTTGTAAAAATACAAACACTAAAAAAAGCGCAAATACTACTAACATTGGCTTATTTCCGAGATAGACATACGGTGTTGCTCCCGTACGAGGTTGGACTTTTCCTGTTAATACAAAAGGTTCAAATTGAGGGCTAGTCTGAAGTAATTCACCGTCTTTATTAACAAACGCGCTAATCCCATTTGTAGTTACACGCATCAATTCTCTTCCAGTTTCAACTGCACGCATTCGAGATATTTGTAAATGTTGATGTGGTGCAAATGAATCACCATACCAGGCATTATTACTACCATTCACCAACAAAGTTGCTTCTGGAAGTTGCCGTATCACTTCTTCACCAAAGGCGTCTTCATAACAAATTGTCACAGCCAGAGTTTGCCCACCCGCTTTTAACAAAGCTTGATCCAAATCACCACGGCTAAAGCCAGACATGGGTAAATCAAGAAAAGTTATCAATCCCCTAAAAATATCTTCGAAAGGAATAAACTCACCAAATGGTACTAAGTGTGTTTTTTTATAAACACCTGGAGTCCGACCAAAACTCATAAAAGTACTATAATATTGTCCTGTGTTTCTATTTTGTACAGGTATTCCAATCACTAAATCCGTATTATAACTCAAAGCAGTTTTTTCTAATGGATCCAGATAACTCTCTTTTAAATCATGATAAAACATGGTTAAACTATTTTCTGGCCAAATGACGATATCACTATTCCAATGCTGTTCGGTTAAACTTTTATAGATATTTAATCTCTCATTAATTTTATCTTTATCCCATTTAGTAATTTGCGGAGCATTTCCCTGAATCAGGCTCACTAATAATGGCTTATCAACCTTTTCAGTCCATTCTATTTTTTTTAATAAATGTCCTGCAAGAAAAACAGTAACTACCAATATTGAAAATATACCAAAGCGGTTCCAGTAATGTGAACAACTGTATTTCCAGATTAATATAAGAAAACCGGAACTCAACACAACGAACCAACTTACGCCATAAACACCAATAATTGGAGCATAACCCATTAAGCTAGTATCAATTTGTGAATATCCTAAATTAAGCCACGGAAAACCAGTAAATATTGTGCCTCGAATCCATTCAAACATCACCCAGATTAAAGGTAAAATTAACAACACAGCTAATTGCAGATAGTATCTACAATTACTAAATTGATTTAAAACCCAGGCCGAAAACATTCCTTGAAAACCGATCACTAAAGCAACAAATGCTACAAATAAAAATGTTAGTAAAACCGCCAATAAGAACGGCGTATTACCAAACTCATGAATAGCTACAAAAACCCAGGATATACCAACACCAAATAAGCCAAGTCCAAATACATAAGCACGCCAGAATGCAGTCCGTGCAGAAATATTCAAAACGGATAAAAAAAGAATTGCCGGAGAAAAATAAGCTAACGGTAATAAATTTGTAGGTGCAAATGCTAGTGATAACAAAGCACCAATGAAGAACATAAAAATTAATATTTGATTGTTTGAAAATCTCTCTTTATTACGAAACACTAGCACCTGCCTGTGGTTCAGATATCACGGTCATATAAAGTAGATGTATTCTTCTATTATCTGCACGTAATATTTTAAAATGGAAACCGTCAATTTCGATTAACTCACCGCGTGTCGGTAGATGTCCAATTCGATTGAGAAGCAAACCTCCAAGTGTATCATATTCATCACTGGTAAAATCACATAAGAAGTGTTCATTAAAATCTTCAATAGGAGTTAGTGCTTTAATGGTATAGTTTTGATCACCATGATCTTTAATATAAGCATCTTCATCTATATCATGTTCATCTTCAATTTCACCGACAATTTGCTCCAATACATCCTCTATTGTAACAAGTCCGGAGACACCACCATACTCATCAACAACAATTGCCATGTGATTACGACTCGACCGAAATTCATTTAATAAAATATTCAGGCGTTTACTTTCAGGAATTACAATTGCCTGACGAATAATATCGCGTAAATAAAACTTACTTTTATTATCACTAACAAAATACTGTAATAAATCTTTTGCTAATAGAATACCAATAACTTCATCCAGATTTTCACCAATAACAGGAAATCGTGAATGATTAGATTCAACAACAGTTGGTAATATGTCCTTAATATCTGAATCACGCTCTAAAACTACCATTTGTGAACGTGGAACCATAATATCTCTAGCTTGCATTTCAGATACTTGTAGTACCCCTTCAATCATACCAAGAGCATCAGAATCAAATAAATTTCGCTGTTCTGAATCTCGTAGCAATGTAATAAGCTGTTCCCTGTCTTGTGGTTCACCTAGCAATGCTTGTGCTAAACGTTCCAGCCAGGTCTTAGCCTGGTTTTCTGAATTAATTTGTAATTCTTCATTCATATTTCATTTACCTGATAAGGGTTCTGAAACCCTAATTTATTAAGAATTTGGACTTCCATATCTTCCATTTCGTGTGCCTGCCCTATAGTTATATGATCAAAACCTTGTAAATGTAAAACACCATGTATTACTAAATGAGCCCAATGCTCCAGTTCTGTTTTAGATTGCTTCCGTGCTTCTGTTGCTACAATTTGTGCACATATTACTAAATCACCCAATAAAATCAGATCAACATTATTTTCAACTTCAAAAGGAAATGCAAGAACGTTCGTTGCTGAATTTTTATTTCGATATTTTTCGTTAAGCCCAGCACTTTCAGTTTCGTTTACAATTCGAATTGTAAGCTCAACTTGCTTAGTCAAATCTATGTTTGCTGCATTTGCCCACTTGGAAAATAGTTCTTCATTAGGTATATTTAGTTTTTTTTTACTATATATTGTACAGTAACATTAATCATGATGGATCAAATTCTTGTTCGTATTTATCATATGCTGTTACTATTTTTTGTACCAAAGGGTGACGGACAACATCTTTTGCTTGAAAAAAAGTAAAACTAATATCGTTTACGCCTTTTAATACATCAATAACATGTCGTAAACCTGATTTTTGACCACGGGGTAAATCAATTTGTGTGATATCACCGGTAATAACTGCTGTTGAATTAAAACCAATACGCGTTAAAAACATTTTCATTTGTTCAGTTGTTGTATTTTGCGCTTCATCCAGAATAATAAAAGAATCGTTTAGTGTTCGTCCACGCATATAAGCTAACGGGGCTACTTCTATCACATTCCTCTCAATTAATTTTGCAACTTGCTCAAAACCCAGCATTTCGTACAAAGCATCATATAGTGGTCTTAAATAAGGATCGATTTTTTGAGCGAGGTCTCCCGGTAAAAATCCCAGACGTTCACCAGCTTCTACAGCAGGACGGGTTAATACTATTCTTCGGACTTCATCTTGATCAAATGCTTGAATTGCACATGCGACAGCTAAATACGTCTTACCTGTCCCTGCAGGACCAATCCCAAAATTTAGATCATTGCGAATTATATCTTGCAAGTAATTTTTCTGATTTGGTCCTCGTCCGGTAATAGAGCGTCGAGGAGTTTGAATTATAGGTGAAATGTGTTTATCTGAATCTT
>JBGMQW010000001.1:44137-66410 GCA_048060815.1 Thiohalomonadales bacterium
TTCAGATTCCTGTAAATATTCATGAATTATTTTTGGCGTTAACGATAGTTGTGATGTTTCTGAATATAGCTTTTTTAGTAATGCTTGAGATGCAATAATTGAATCTTGTTCACCAATAATACAAAACACATTACCACGATTATTAATTTCAACACCAAGCCTCCGTTCAATTTGACGCAAATGTTCATCTAATTGGCCACATAGATTATTTAACCGTTGGTTATCCAATGGTTTAAGTATTAAATCCTGAGATTTTGTTGAGCTAGTCAAAATAATTTGTAATATAGTATGTTAGCCAACATTAACTGCTGGTGATACAGAAGTTGATTCTGGTGTTGACAATATACCTTGAAGTGAATTTTGAAAAACCTCAGATATAATAACATCAACAAATTCTCCGACAAGTTGAGGATCTGCAGTAACATTAACTACTCGATTATTTTCAGTACGTCCGGCTAATTGAGAAGGATCTTTTTTAGATAATCTTTCAAGTAAAATGGTTTGTGTCGAACCTAACATTTGTCGACTAATTTGCTGTGCCTGATGTGATATACGATGTTGTAATAAAGACAAACGTTTTTTCTTGATTTTAACATCCACATTATCAGTTAAATTTGCAGCAGGTGTACCCGGTCTAGGACTATAAATAAAACTAAATGAATGATCAAAATTAACTTCTTCAATTAAATTCATTGTTGCGTCAAAATCCATTTCTTTCTCACCAGGAAATCCAATAATAAAATCAGATGAAATACTAATATCAGGTCGTACTTTTCTTAAAGAATTAATAGTAGAAATGTATTTGGCAACAGTATGCCCACGTTTCATTCTTGATAATATACTATCAGAACCACTCTGCACCGGTAAATGAAGGTGCCCGACTAACTCAGGAACTTCGACATAACATTGAATCAGACTATCTGTCATTTCTACAGGATGCGAAGTGGTATAACGAATTCGATCGATGCCATCAATAGTCGCAATATAGTGAATGAGTAATGCCAGGTCTGCTTCAACATCACCCATATCATCATAATAAGCATTTACATTTTGACCTAATAAATTAATTTCTCGTACACCTTGCTTTGCTAAAGTTTTAACTTCAAGAATAATATCATTAAATGGCCGGCTAAATTCTTCTCCTCGAGTATAAGGCACAACACAAAAACTGCAGTATTTACTACAACCTTCCATGATTGAAACAAATTCAGAGACACCTTTTGCACGAGGCGTCGGTAAGTGATCAAACTTCTCGATCTCTGGAAAACTAATGTCAATAACAGAAACTTTTTTATTTCGTGATAACTGAACTTTAGTTATCATTTCCGGTAAACGATGTAATGTTTGAGGTCCAAATATTAAATCTACATACGGTGCACGCCTGGTAATTGCTTCACCTTCCTGGCTGGCCACGCAACCGCCAACACCGATGATAAGATTTGGATTGTCTCTTTTTAATTCACGCCATTGCCCAAGTAAGGAAAATACTTTTTCCTGAGCTTTTTCTCTTATCGAACAAGTATTTAACAGTAAAATATCTGCCTTTGCTGGAGTTTTTACGGATTCGACTTGATGTGATTCAGATAACACTTCAGCCATTTTATCAGAGTCATAAACATTCATCTGACAACCAAAGGTTTTGATGTATAACTTCATTTATTATTGAGATCGTTTTGTTTAATTAGAGTGAATTTATCATTTTTGGGTATCATATTCCAGCGATGACACTCAATTTAGTTATTAATTTAAACCAAAATAAATTTTCGTTATTTAGCTTAATATTATCTGTATTTATATGTTTACCTTGAAAATAATTAATAATATCAACAATATATAAAATTATAAAAAAAGTTAATAGCAAATCACAAAACTGTATCATGCTTTGTTACAGATTCAACATTTTATTTAGTCATGCTAACTTGTTGATAATTATCATTAAAAATTTAATTTTAATATCGAAGAATTGTGAAAATGAGAACCCTGCACTTATTTTAACCTAATACTTTAGTACATT
The DNA here is from genome assembly GCA_048060815.1 of Thiohalomonadales bacterium. Classification (GTDB taxonomy): domain Bacteria; phylum Pseudomonadota; class Gammaproteobacteria; order UBA6429; family Thiohalophilaceae; genus CAYQUC01. The sequence goes on from JBGMQW010000001.1 coordinate 46,152, forward strand.
GAACAAGAATGACACACTTTCATTCATTAATAATAGGTTTTAAGATAACTCAAATTTACATCAATATCTATAATATTAACCCGGTCAAGAATGGACGCTTGTTTTCATAATCAGTAATAAAATGATTAGTGGCATCATACATGAGTGTTTCAAGACAACTAAATACTAGCAATTCTAAAAATGAAAGTGTTACAACTGATGCATTTTTAAAATTTTTTGGTTTTTCAGATCATCCCTTCTTAAATATCAGCAATCCTGAATTTCAATATATTAGTCGAACCCACCGACAGGCAAAATCGCATCTAGAATATGCAATGCAAATACCGGATGGTGTTTCTATAATCACAGGAGATTATGGTACTGGCAAAAAAATGCTAATTCAAGACGCTCTGTCTAATCAGGATGATAATTTATGTATTATTGAGATTCAAACTCCGCCAAAAAATGAACTGGATTTATTAACAACTATTGTCGCTAGTTTTGGTAAACAATTTTTAAATCCGGAGAAAGAACAATTATTACAACTAATATATGATCGGATAACAGAACAACAAGCATGTTCGAGTAAAATTATACTAATTCTCTATCAAGTTCAGGAATATAACATTGAAACATTAGAACAAATCAGAAATCTCTCAGATATCAAGATCAATAATCAACGAGCTGTTAATGTTTTGTTATCAGGCAATCCCGAGTTATATAAGCATCTTGACGAGCTTGAAATGACTCAACTTACCCGTCGAGTTCGATACCGGATACATATTAATACACTAAATGAATCTGAAACATACGAATACATTTTACATCGTTTAAATGTTGCCGGATGTGATGATCCTACATTATTTAGTTCTGATGCTATTGAATATATCTACCATACAAGTTCTGGACATCCAAAATACATAAATGAGATATGCAGTTTTTCGTTGATGCGCTCATTTATTGAAAATAAAAGCATAATCGAAGTTGAGTTAGTAAAAAAAGCCAGTCAAGAATTACAGCAACATCCAAAAGAACATCAAATAGTAGAAAAACTTATGAATTATCAAAAATTTATTCAGCAACAAAAAAAATCACGCCCCAAATTTTTATTATATTTAAAAGGTAAACTTTTAGCCGAATATTCTTTACTGGATAATGCCATGACCATAGGGCGTAATAACGATAATGATATTTACATAGATGACCCCCGGATTAGTCGTTACCACGCTACCATCAGCATTCAAAACGGTGTAACAATCATTCAGGATTTAGATAGCACTAATGGAATTTTTGTTAATAAAGTTAATACCCGATTATCAACTATTCAAAATGAAGACATTATTCAAATTGGTTTGCATCAAATTAAAGTTGTCCACAAAATTAAATTCGTAAACAAAGAAGATGAATTTGAAAGGACCAGGCAATCGATTAGCGATACCATAGAAACTTACCTGACAAATGTTGAAAAAATATTAGGTTCAGTACCGTAATTAATTTGTAACAAAAAAAAAGCGTATTTACATAAGTAAATACGCTTTTTTAGTTTATTAAATATAAAAACGCAATATGTTTTCTATATTTATACCGCTTGATTATACAATCAGAGGAACAATCAAAAGTGCTACGATATTCATAATCTTAATTAAAGGATTAATCGCAGGGCCGGCAGTATCTTTATAAGGATCGCCTACTGTATCACCTGTTACCGCAGCCTTATGAGCTTCAGATCCTTTACCACCATGATTATCGTCTTCAATATACTTCTTGGCATTATCCCAGGCACCACCACCGGTAGTCATTGATATAGCAACAAACAAGCCTGTTGCAATTGAACCGACGAGTAAACCACCTAAAGCTTGTGGACCTAACGTTAAACCAACAAGGACTGGAATAACAACCGGAAGTAATGATGGTATAATCATTTCTTTAATTGCTGATTTTGTCAACATATCAACCGCAGTTGAATAATCAGGTTTTTCTGAATAATCCATGATTCCAGGTTTTTCCTTAAACTGACGTCGAACCTCAATTACTACCGAACCAGCGGCACGACCAACAGCTTCCATTGCCATCGCTCCAAATAAATAAGGAACCAGACCACCAAGAAACAAACCGATAAGAACCATGTGATTTGATAAATCAAAAGTCATTACCTGACCTGAGAGATGTTCTATTTCACGGGTATAATCAGCAAATAATACTAATGCAGCTAAACCCGCTGAACCAATAGCATAACCTTTGGTAACCGCTTTTGTAGTATTGCCAACAGCATCCAATTCATCTGTTTTCTTACGGACTTCAGGTTCAAGATTTGCCATTTCAGCAATACCACCCGCATTATCGGTAATAGGTCCATAGGCGTCTAACGCCACAATAATACCCGCCATTGATAACATTGATGTTGCTGCAATGGCGATACCGTACAAACCTGCAAAGTGATGTGAGGCAGCGATACCGATAGTAATTACAATCACAGGAGCAGCAGTTGAACGCATTGAAAGCGCAAGGCCTGCAATAACATTGGTTCCATGACCCGTTGTTGAAGACTCTGCTAATTTCTTGACCGGTGAATATTCTGTAGCCGTATAATATTCAGTAATAACAATCAAGGCTGCGGTCACGCCCAGACCAACTAATGCAGCATAAAATATTTCTAAAACAGAATATGAACCATTATTTGCCATCATTTTATCTGTCACAAAATAAAATGCGATTGCTGAAAGTACACCAGCAACTGCTAAACCACGATATAGCGCTGGCATAATTCTTCCGCCTTCTTTAACTCTAACAACCCAGGTGCCAACAATTGAAGCAATTATTGAAACAGCTCCTAAAACTAACGGGTATAAAATCGCATCTGTAGCCACTGCAGTGCCTGCAAAAACAAAACCACTCAATATCATTGTCGCGATTATTGTAACCGCGTATGTTTCAAATAAATCGGCTGCCATCCCGGCACAATCACCAACATTATCACCCACATTATCGGCAATAACAGCTGGATTTCGAGGATCATCTTCAGGAATACCCACTTCAACTTTACCCACTAAATCAGCACCAACATCCGCACCCTTGGTAAAGATACCACCACCTAATCTGGCAAAAATTGAAATTAATGAACCACCAAATGCAAGACCAATTAATGGATTCATATCAACAGCGCCATTAACAGCAACAGTTGTTAAATAATAATAAAAAGAAGTCACGCCTAATAAGCCCAGACCAACTACTAAAAGCCCGGTAATGGAGCCGCCAAGAAAGGCAACCTGTAAAGCCGGATTTACACCTTTACGTGCAGCTTCAGCGGTACGAGCATTAGAGCGAACTGAAATAAACATACCAATAAATCCTGTTGCTCCTGATAATATTGCTCCGATTGCAAAACCTATGGCTGATAATGGCGACAAATATATGTAAATTGCTATGAACAAAATGACACCTACCGCACCAATTGTCACATATTGACGTTTCAAATATGCTGCAGCACCCTCTTGGATCGCTGTGGAAATACGAATCATCTCGTCATTTCCCTGGGGTAGTTTTAAGATTCTAAAAATTGAAAGTAAACCGTAGGCAATTGCAATTAAAGCGGCAGCCATGGCTAATAGTATTGGTGTTGACATAATAGTCCTCTCCATCTAATCCATTATAGTTATATTATGTTCCCCTAATATAGTTTAAGGGTAACAATGTAATCCTAAACGGAATTACGTCACAGTGCTTATTGTGTTTATTTATCAGGGTATGCTTTTGCTTGATGACAACGAAATCTGTAGGTGAATTCGATAAAAGATCAATTATGTAACATTAGTAATTAATAATTTAACTGTATAGAACTGTTTTAAATTATAGACAACATAATAACCAAGCTTATTCCTCACGTATTAACCGGTTGTTATTTCCTTTCGCTTCACCTTCTTTAACGATATTCCAGGCGTTATCCATTTCAGACAGAGACGCTTTTTGCAATCCACCACTATGTTTTAACAATTCTTCAACTTTTCGAAAACGATTTTCAAATTTGGTATTTGCTTTTCGTAATGCAGCTTCAGCATCAACACCCGCGTGTCTTGCTAAATTAACGCAAGCAAAAAATAAATCACCAACTTCTTCTTCAATGTGATTTGAAGTGCCATTTTTCAAAGCACTAATTTCATGTTCAACTTCTTTTAATTCTTCATAACACTTTTTTATTACACCGTTGATTTCTGTCCAGTCAAAACCAACATTTGAAACCCTGCGTTGTATTTTTTGTGCTGAAGATAATGAAGGTAATGCAGTATTTAAATTATCAAGAACACTTTCACTGTGATTATTTTTTTTAGAATATTTATTACGTTCTTGTGCTTTTAATTCATCCCAGGTTATAGCTTGTTTTTCAATAGCCGCAGGATCTGATAAATCAATCGTTCCCTTAATGTTTTTTTCTTCATTAAACACATGTGGATGACGACGAATTAATTTATCACATATTGCATCCACAACATCATCAAAACAAAATCGGTTTTGTTCTTTAGCAAGCTGTGAATAAAAAACAATTTGAAAAAGTAAATCACCTAATTCATCGGGTAAATCATCTAAACGATTTTGCTCAATCACTTCTGCAACTTCATAAGCTTCTTCAAGAGTATGCGGCACAATAGTCTGGTATGTTTGTTTAATATCCCAGGGACAACCGGATTCCGGGTCACGCAAGTCTGCCATAATATCGAGTAGTTTTTTCATAGTGAAATTCCAGCTTAATTTTGGAATGATAATAGTAGCAGATTAGGTTGTTATTTTGGGAATGTATTTATGTTGAACCGCCAAGACGCCAAGGAAAACATTAAGAAAGTATTTTATATATTTAATTTGAAATCAATATCTTTCCTTGGCGTTCTTGGCGGTTCAAATCATTATGGCAAGTAATTTTTTGGTAAGATGGTTTCCAGTGCATCACTAAATAATGGTCCGGCTTCGGCGAAGACATCTTCGATGACACTTTCATCAAGGCCGCTGATTTTCCAGGCATAATCTGAAACGACCTGTACCCCACCTTGTTGTTCTATTTCTTGCTCGGCGATTCCAGTTAAACAATTAGCAATGTGAATCATACAAACATCCAGAATTGAATCTTCTGCTTGTTCCGGGTCATGATGAAATGCGACACTATCACGTAATGAATCCGGCATACGCCATTCTCTTAATAATTCACTACCAACTTCGGCATGATCAAATCCCAGGATTCTTTTTTCAACTTCAAAATCGTACTCACCCGTTTCTTTACAGGTGTTAATAATCAATTCTGCTTGTTCGGTTAATTTATGACAAATGATTAATTTACCAATATCGTGTAAAAGACCTGCTACAAATAAACGTTCACTGTGTAAAACATTACACCTTTTTGCAAGTAATTGCGCGATAACACCACAGTAAACGCTATGACGCCAAAAATACGCCATATTTAGTAAATCAGTTGGTATTTTTGAAAAAGCTTCAATTGCAGATGCGGCTAACACTAAACCACGTAATTCACGCAAGCCAATAATGGTAACTGCTCTGGTTACAGTTTCAATCCGTGACGAAAAACCATAATAGGCACTATTTACTATTTTTAACAACCGCGCAGTTAAACTTGTATCACGCGAAATTACTTTACCTAATTCGGTTGCTGTTGTATTTGGATCTTCCAGCATTTCCGTTACACGTAAACATACTTCAGGTAAAGATACCAGACGTACAACGCCGGTAACTAATTCTTTTGAATCCATATAAATTAAACTCTCAATTAAATACTTACTATAATAATGTGAATAACTTGTGCTCTAATTATTTGAGTACACAGTATATTTAACGACAAATTGTAAACCAGCTTTAATATATTAGATTAAGTATATATTTGATTTCGTTATAAAAATTTATTGGATTCAACTTTAGGTGATTTAGTGCGGGAAATTAAAACAACTGCGACTAATTAACCTGAGCTGCGCTTAACCTAAATTCCGCAGTTGAGAGCACATGGATGTGACTAGCGAGTCATAAATTGTCTATTCCCATTCCATATCCAAATTTAAACGACACTATCTAGTTATGCGCAACTCAGGTTAATTATTTTCATCTTTCCGTTGTTGTAAACCCTGAAAAGCACTGGCGCGTACATCGGGATCTGTGTCTTTACTTAGTAGATTTAATGTTTTAATGCTGGTATTTAAATTCTTCGCGACTTCAAAACGTATATTTGTTTTTAAGTCATGTGACAAAATGTCTAGTATCGCAGGCGAAATATACTCAAACCGGGCAACTACACTACGCACAGAATCATCTACATCTTTTACTAACACTAAATAGGTTTTTTCCGTGGTATTCAAATTTGTGGCAACAGTTATACGAACTTGAGAATCAGTATCAAACGCGAGCGAATGTAAAATATTTTCAGTTGATTTCCTATTACTGGCAACTAATTGCCGAATTTCACTGTTTTCATGTAGTGATAATTTTTTAAGTGTACTAACAGAAGTTGATGGTAATCGAGCTTGCCGTTTAAGATCATCCAGAGAATTAGCAAAACTAAAGGATGCCATCAATAACACACCTGGTATCAAACTAATGCAAATCCATCTTCTCTCTAACATTAGTTTTAAAAAAGATCTGTATTTTTTTACTTCGAACTTAATTAACAACAATGATCCTGAATTAACGAATTCGGTCACCCAATTGCTTCAGATATTATTTCTTTTAACAACTTCTCAATTCCCTTTAGTGCTTTATCTGACTTTTTGCTCGCACCATAACTCGGACGTCGATAAGAAACATACACAATTCCCTTATCAGTTCCTAATTGATAAACATAAATGATATAAGGGCAAAAAATAAAATTTCGTGGATCGGCTTCCATGCTTGCTCGTGAGACTTTTGCTGAACAAAATTCAAATGCCTCTGCATGCTTGAATATAAGTTTTGTTGCACCAATATCTTTACCTGTCCGAATAAGCATATCGCCAGTATGTGCGATTGTATTAATTTTAATTCCTGTACCCGTTATAGCAAATTCTATATCTTCACGAATATCTTCATAGACACCTTTAATTTTATATTCTACGTACGTGTCTGTTTCTTTTATTACAACTTTACCAGACTCAGTTGCCTGGATTACTTGTGTACTCAAGGAAAAAACAGTAATACTGGATATTATTATGATTAATAACCGAAACATACAACACTCCTATAATTCAGCCTAAAATTGAAGTTTATCATATGCACTTAACATAACACTATTTATTTAATGCTAAAAAATGCCTTAATAGTTTAAATTAATCACGTCGTAATTTCTCAGAGGTACTAATGGGGGTCGGATACTTCATTACAATGTAATAAGATGAAAATATAAATGTTATCAATGTTGCTAACTGTATAACAAATGACGCTTTTGTTGATATGTATCCGAACTCTAAAGCAATGATGGTAATTAATAACGAGAATTCACTTATTTGTCCTAATCGAAAACCGGCTTCTTTAGCAGTTCTTGGTCGCTCAGCTACTTTTCGTAATAGCCAGCCAAAAATTAGTGGTTTAAAAACTAACACGAATAGAGCAAGACTTGCCGCTGGTATAATTACCAGGCTTATCATCGTTAAATCAAACCCTGCGCCAAGCGAAAAGAAAAACATAACCAAAAAGAAATCACGCAACGGTCGTAAACTCTCTGCAATATAAATTGCGATTGGCCGGGTTGCTAATGAGATACCGGCTACAAAAGCACCGATCTCAACAGACAAACCAACATAATCCGCCAGTTCGGCAATACCGAGGCACCAACCTAAAGCAACTAGAAATATGTATTCTCTGATAGTATCGAATTTAGCAATTAATGGAAATAATAAATAACGTTCTAATAAAAAAACAACCATAATAATGACAGGAATAGTTATTGTTAACTTTCCAAATTGAATAAGTAAATCATCTCCCTGTGATGCACCATGAAATATTATTAAAATAAATATCGCAATTAAATCCTGAATCAATAATACACTAATGATTATTTCACCAAGATGCTTGTGATGTAATATTGTCGTTGGCAAAAGCTTAAGCCCAAGAATGGTACTCGAGAACATCATGGTTACACCAATTACAAGAGATTCAATAAAATCAAAATCAAAAAAAAGTGCTATAATAAATCCTGCACTGGCAAACGATAAACTACTTAAAACTGTCGTTATCATTGCTTTAGAGAACATACGAGATAAGCTATGAGGATCGAGATCAAGACCTAGCAAAAATAATAGAAATATAATTCCTACATGTGCAATGTCCTCTATGACTTTAGGCTCAGGAACTAGAGCCAGTCCCCATGGACCAATTAGTACACCAAGAAAAATATAGGCTATGATTAATGATTGACGGGCATAAAGTGCTATTGATGCCAAAATTGCAGCACCGGTAAAAATTAAGAATATTGCATGTAATAAAGAGTCTGCATCCATTCTTAAAGCATAGTCAAGTTTTGACTATTAATTACGAAGATGGATTTAAATTTTAAAAATATTAATATAACTATTCAGTGAATTATTTTAAATGAAATAATTTCTGTAATCTAATATTTTTTGAACCGCAGAGGACACAGAGGTACGCAGAGTCAGAATAATAGTTTGTTAATGAAATAAATTCTCAGCGAACCTCTGCGGTTAATGGTTTTGAATTTATTACTTAAAATAGCTTTTAATAGTTACATATTATTCTTTATATCGCTGCATTATTAAGCTGGCATTAGTGCCACCAAAACCAAAGCTATTCGACATAACACAATCTAAAGTTATATTTTCTTTCAGCTCTCGTACAATTGGAAAACCCTCAGCAGCAGGATCGAGGTTGTAAATATTTGCCGATGCACTAATAAAATTCCCTTCCATCATCAATAATGAATAGATTGCTTCATTGACACCAGCAGCACCCAGGGCATGGCCTGTTAATGATTTAGTAGAATTAATAAATGGAATTTTATCACTGAACACTTCTTTTATTGCTTCAAGTTCACGCATATCTCCTACTGGAGTGCTGGTACCATGGGTATTAATATAATCAATTTGCTGATTATTTGTCGTTGACAATGCCTGTTGCATACAACGTACAGCACCCTCACCTGAAGGTGCTACCATATCAACACCATCAGAAGTGGCTCCGTAACCGGTAATTTCTGCGTATATTTTAGCACCACGAGCTTTTGCATGTTCCAGTTCTTCAACAACTAAAAGACCGCCACCACCTGAAATAACAAATCCATCGCGATCAACATCAAATGTTCGTGATGCTGTTTCAGGAGTTTCATTATATTTCGAAGAACAAGCACCCATTGCATCAAATAAAATAGTTAATGTCCAATGTAATTCTTCACCACCACCAGCAAAAACAATATCCTGTTTACCCAGTTGAATTAATTCAGCAGCATGACCAATACAATGTGCACTTGTCGAACAAGCTGAGGTAATTGAATAATTAACACCCTTTATTTTAAATGGTGTTGCTAAACATGCTGAGTTAGTACTAGACATGGTTTTAGTTACACGATATGGCCCAACGCGTTTAATACCACGTTCTCTTAAAATATCTGCAGCTTCTACAATACTCGACGTTGATGGTCCACCCGAGCCAACAACTAAACCAGTACGAATATTTGAAACATCATTTTCTTCCAGGCCGGCATCTTCAATCGCCTGTTGCATGGCAATATAATTATAAGCAGCACTATCCCCCATAAAACGTCTTACTTTTCGATCAATAAGCGCTTCTGTATCGATATTAAGACCACCGTGAATATGAGTACGCATGCCGAGATCGGCATATTCTTGATGAAACTGGATTCCGGACTTACCCAGCCGTAAGGATTCTGCTACTTCAGTTTTATTATTTCCGATACTGGAAACAATTCCCAAGCCTGTAATCACTACTCTTTTCGATGACATATTCAAGCCTCTTTTGAATCACTGGCGAATAAACCAACACGAAGATCATTCGCTGTATAAATATCTTCACCATCAACGCTCATAACCGCATCAGCTATACCCATATATAATCTACGCATTATAGTCCGTTTAAGATGGATATGGTAAGTAACCATTTTATTGTCGGGTGTTACTTGTCCAGAAAATCTGACCTCTTTAGAACCTACTGCACGACCTTGTCCCGGACCACCTAACCAACCGAGATAGAATCCAAGTAACTGCCACATAGCATCTAAACCTAAACAACCCGGCATCACTGGATCACCTTCAAAATGACATGCAAAAAACCAGAGATCTTTATTGATATCAAGCTCCGCAATAATCTCGCCTTTGCCATATTTTCCACCTTCGGTACTAATACGGGGAATACGATCAAACATTAGCATGGGTGGTAATGGCAACTGTGCGTTACCGGGGCCAAAAAGTTCAGCATGGCCACATTTAATTATATCTTCTTTTGAATAACTATTTTTGTTTTGCATCAATAACTCTTTAATTTGGTTTCATTTGCTAGCTGTTATAACTTACATTCATTATGGAATGTTTATTTTACAACTATCCGAATAAGACATTCATAGTTTTCGAATCAGAATAAATTCTGCTTATTTTAAAAAGCAGGTATTTTACCGTTTCATGGGTATGAAACATAGTATTTCAAGACAGCAATTTACCAGATAACGGTAAAATTTACCTACATAAAGATATTTTATCATGTTAATCAAATACTTATCTATCAACACGGTGGAAACCACGTTTTTGTGATGTTATAAAATTAATCAAATGATTTACTTCAGGTGAATTTATTTTGTGTAATTCAGTCAGAATGGAATCAAGTGAATAGTTTCGTGTATTCGAATTTTTTTGAAATAATATTTTGAATGCTAATTTTAGATTTTTGATAATGTCAGTCGAGAAACCTGCTCGACGTAGACCCACACTATTAAGACCTTTAACCGAACCCGGTACCCCATCAGTAATCATATAAGGTAAAACACCTCGAGTGATTTTGCTATTACCACCAACCATGGCATAACAGCCTATAGTCGTAAATTGATGCACCATAACACCACCCGAAATAAAGGCATTATTCTCAACCAAAACATGCCCGGCTAATGCAGCATAGGGTGCAATAATAATATTATTAGTTAAGCTGCAATCATGCCCTAAATGAACACCATTCATTAGGTAATTTTGATCACCAATTTGAGTAGCGGATTCAGCAGAACTGCCTCGATGAATAATGACATTTTCCCGAAGAACGTTATCATTTCCCAAAACTGTCTGGGTAGAGCAATCTTTAAAAGAAGTATCTTGTGGATCACCACTAAATATACAAGCTTCATGAAAAATATTTCTGGAACCAATACGAGAACCATTTTTGATGCTACAACGAGATTCAACTGTATTATTGTCCCCCAGGACAACATCATCTTCAATAATCACAAAAGCACCAATTTTATTTCCAGCTCCAAGTTCGGCCTTGTTTGAAACGATTGCTGTAGTATGAATGTTATTTGTCAACTAGGAACCTTTTGTTTCACCAAATAATATTGATTATAGTCAATAACTTAAACCATATTATATCACCTAATATATTCATGGTCGTTAATATTTTAATGTCACGGTAGAATAATCTTTTTGACTTGAAAATTATATATATTATATGTCTCAACAATTTCAAAATCTTAATTTTGATAATCGATTTGGCCGTTTATCGAACCATTTTTATACCAAAGTAAAACCAACACCATTTAAATCACCACATTATCTAGTCAGCTTTAATCACAATGCAGCAAGTTTAATCGATCTTGAAAGTAACTTTGTCCCAGACCAGGAATTCATTGATTTTATTAGCGGGAAAAAATCATTTGAGAAAGCCGATCCTTTAGCCATGCTATATTCCGGACACCAATTTGGTGGATATAATCCACAATTAGGTGATGGCCGGGCAATATTATTAACCGAAGTCATTAATAACAATAACGAACACTGGGATTTACAACTTAAAGGTTCAGGCTTAACGCCTTATTCACGAGATGGCGATGGTCGGGCAGTTTTGCGTTCTACGATACGCGAATATTTATGCAGTGAAGCAATGGCGGGGTTAGGAATAGAGACTACCCGAGCATTATGTATTATTGGTGCCAATGATGAAGTCTATCGCGAAACAATTGAGACTGGCGCATTTTTGATTCGAATGGCACCTAGCCATATTCGCTTTGGTAGTTTTGAAATTTTTTATTATAGAGATCAACATGAGCAAATTAAAACACTGGCTGATTTTACTATCCAAAATTATTTTCCGGAATATCAAAATAGTAATTCAAAATATGTCGACTGGTTAAGTGATATTGTTATCAGAACAGCGAAGTTAATAGCAAACTGGCAAGCAGTTGGTTTTGCACATGGTGTAATGAATACCGACAATATGTCAATTCTGGGACTCACCCTGGATTATGGCCCCTTTGGTTTTGTCGAAAAATATGACCCTGACTTTATTTGTAATCACTCAGATCATACCGGCCGTTATGCTTTTAAAGAACAACCCAATATTGGTTTATGGAACCTGAGTTGTCTGGCTCAGACCTTATTACCATTAATTTCGATTGATGAAGCAAAATCCTGTTTGGCCTTATATGAAGAAGCTTTTATAAACGAATATGTATTCTTGATGCAGCAAAAATTGGGGTTCACTCAATCGGAAAGCAATGATTTAAAACTGATAAACCAACTACTCGCTTTATTACAAAAAAATAGCAGCGACTATACTCGTTTTTTTCGATTACTCAGCAACTTTTCAATAACAAACAATAAATTAAATAACAAAATAAGAGACGATATTATCGATACCAAAGCATGGGATAATTGGGCAAGTTTATACACAATCAGATTACAACTAGAAAACTCAAACGATCATCAGCGTAAAATAAAAATGAACAATTGTAACCCTAAATACATATTAAGAAACTATATTGCAGAAATTGCAATTCGAAAAGCCAGGGAAGAAAAAGATTATTCAGAAATAGATCGTGTGCTTACGCTACTTCAATCACCCTATGATGAACATCCAGAAATGCAATATTATGCCGATAAACCACCAGACTGGGCTAATTCAATTTCAGTGAGTTGTTCATCCTAAATAACGCATCCGTGTACCATACTCTATCGATAATTTTATTTCTTCAGCCGACAATTCTTTTGGGAATAAAACTCCAGATATTCTCGCACCATTAATACTGGCACCCAGCATTTTTGTATTCGATAAATCGATACCCCGCATATCAGTTTGCCTAAAATAACAACCGGTAAAATCAAGACCGTTAGCATCCAGATTTTGTAAATTCAGATTTCGAAAATCGCAATTTGTAAAATCACAATCTTTACCTGACATTTTTAACTTATTAAATTCATCAATTTTTCCTTCGCGCAACAATTGATAAAGAGGATCTTGAATAATTTTAGGTTGATCAGCCATACCAGTCCCTTTTTAAATTAAAGTATCGTTCTGGTATAGCGGCAATATTAAACTCAGACTTTAGATAATTACTATTTACCTTAATATTTAGATGGGATTATTTGTTTTAAATTCAAAAATATTAGCTGCAAAGACGCAAAGGAAAAGAAAAGAAAAGAAAAGAAAAGAAAAGAAAATCCTTTAACCTCTGTGGTTCATTTACAAAAATAAAATGTATTTGATCTTCCTTTGCGTTCTTTGTGTCTTTGCGGCAAAAAAATATCAAACTATAACAACGATTCAATTTATTTAATTTTCATATTTTTTCAATAAAATACCTTCATCACCACAACAATCCGAAGCACATTTTTTTACTTGATGAATTGAAATTTCATCACCCTGAAGATAGGTTGAAACTGGCAAATTACTGTCCGCACAATCACAGCCCTTATCATCATAGACATAAACATTATTCAAGCCGACTTCACGAGCAACATCATGTGTTTGCCACATAATTTCACTCGGTGTTGCAGGGATATGACTTAACTTAAAGGCAGGAAAGAATCGGGTAATATGCCAGGGACTATCAACACCAAGATTATCACGAATCCAGATTGCAGTATCACGTAACATTTTAATGTCATCATTTTTTCCTGGAATAATATTGGTTCGTGTCTCTATATGCATTCCGAGTAAATGTGCTTTTTTTATTGATCCCAATATTTCGCTAACCTGTGCTTTTTTGCAAATATCATAATAAAATTCATCATCCAGACTTTTAACGTCTGAACATAATACATCAATATGCGGAGCCATCAATTCAAGTGCTTCATCGGTTACAAAACTATTTGATACATAAACCAGATATAAACCAGCTTTACGCGCAATTTTTGATACAGCAATAACATATTCTAACCATACAGCGGGTTCAGAATAAGTAAATGCAATCCCTTGTACTCCATGGCGTATTGCTGTTTCAACAATTTCTTCTGGTGAAACAAATGCTTCGGTTGAAACCCCTTTAGCAAGTTCATCCAGTGTTTTTACACCCCAGGAAATATTCAGGTTATGACAACCATCACAACGAAAACTACACCCATAACTACCAATAGACATTATCCTGGTTCCAGGTTGAAAATGTTTTACTGGTTTATCTTCAATATTTCCTACTTCAATTGCAGAGATAATGCCATACGATAAATTGTACAGGGTGCCAAAACGATTAACGTGCGCCTGGCAAAATCCACGCTGACCATGCTTTAAACGACAACGCCATAAACATAAATTACATCGAGTTGAGCCATCATTCATTTTTTCTTGTAAACCAGTTTCAACTAGTTTGTAATGAGATTTCTTTATATTGACAGATTCAACTACTTTTACAATTGGAGAATTTTGATTCATACATTTTTCCTGGAAATTTTCATAACTATGCAACGTTCACTTTTAATTTTGCTTTAAAAAGTAATGGTGCAATAACAATATTCAAACAATCAAAAGCATTACGTAATGCTTGCTCTACCCTGGTTGTTGAATCACCTGAAGCAAATATAAATCCAAGATAACTTGAACCCTCAGGTAATGGTGTAACTTCGTAACCTTCCTGAATTTGAATACTAATATCTTCAATTAACGGGATTTTTTGTGCCGCTAAAATACCTTCTATCCGTTTTAATATGCCATGCTTTGGTATTGGTATCATTAACACTCCGGAAGCTTTATTCTCCTGTTTTTGATCCAGTTTCGGTATTGGTTCTCCAATAGCATGGGCTATAACTAATTCTTCCAAACTCAAATCTGTTCCAAACTTTAACAACCGCCCACACAAACCACCGATAGTTCGTGCCGCAATTTCTATGACCCAGATACCCTCGTTATTAATTCGGCATTCCGCATGAATTGGGCCTTCTTGTAAACCATAAGCATTGCATGCTGATTGCAATGTCGTCATCAGATTAGTCCGCTGATTAGCATCTAACTTTGAAGGAGTAATATAATAAGTCTCTTCAAAATAGGGACCATTAAGTGGCTCGGGTTTGTCGAATATACTTAATAAATTAAATTTTGAATTTACCAAAATTCCTTCAATTGCAATTTCATCGCCAGCTATAAATTCTTCGATTATCAACTTTTGGTAATGTTCTGCTGGTAAATTTTTTTCTTGTTGAATTATTTTTTTTACACGAAAACAGACATTCTCTAAATCGAGTTCATTATCTGCGCGTATAACTCCTAAACTCCCTGACATCGCAATCGGTTTTACCACCACAGGAAATTTTACATTTGATATTTGTCTTGCAATATTTTGATTAACATCAATAATGTTAAATTCAGGAATTTTAACACCAGCATTGCGTAAACAAACCCGGGCTAAATCTTTTCGTTTTGCTATTTGAACAGATTCGGGTTTGTTATGCGCTAATCCCAATGCTTTTGAAACTTTTGAAGCTAATTCAGTCGTTGAATCATCAGTACCAATAACAGCAGTAAAAGGTTTTAATGCTGCTTCATTTAGTATTTTTTTTAGCGCTAATTCAGGTTCATTAAAATTTATATGCAACCCTTCAGAATAGGCGCTAACAACTGAAAATTCACCTTCAGATGCAATTAAAACATCAATACCTTTTTGTGTAGCGGCATGTATAAATGCAAAAGTACGATAACTGCCATGTGGTGCAATCAACAAAATACGATTTTGAAGTTGTTGATTATTAATCATAATATTTAGAGTTGTATTAAAGACGCGACCTTTCACCGATGTAGGTTTTACACCATATTCCACAAATCTGTGATCGTGAAATCAAATCTTACTATTTTAATTGTGAGAAGATGTTTTACAACTAACCACCGCAACCACCACCACCGCCGCCGCCGCAACCACCACACGCGCCAGAACCACCGACACTTTGAAATACATTATTAAATACAAAGCTACTATTGACACCATCATTCACAAAATCAACCTCACAACCTTTTAAGTAACCGAGTGCAACCGCATCGACATATAACTTAAAGCCATCAGCTGTTTTTACTTTATCAAATTTTGAAGGGGTTTCAGCATATGTCATGCCATATGTCATACCACCACAACCACC
The DNA here is from genome assembly GCA_048060815.1 of Thiohalomonadales bacterium. GTDB lineage: Bacteria > Pseudomonadota > Gammaproteobacteria > UBA6429 > Thiohalophilaceae > CAYQUC01. The sequence goes on from JBGMQW010000001.1 coordinate 62,654, forward strand.
CCCTGAGACAAAAACACGAATAGCTTGAACATCATCTTCACCATTACTAATTAACTCTGCCATTTGTTCAATTGCAGAATCTGTTATTGTCATATCGGAATCTGTAATTGTTGTATTAAAGACTGCTGCTGTCATATCATTCATTGTTCAAACTCCATAATTAACCCACATCGTATAATAAAATTATATTTCGTGAGTATTTATTGATAATTTCGAAGGTACTTTAGGAAATTCTAACACAGCAAGCTGTTTTCAACTACACATTGACCACCAATATAGGTCATAATAACGGTTTTATAATATTACTAACGGGAATACCAATATGACTAGAATGGTCTTTTGTCAGGTACTAAAACGAGAAGCAGAGGGATTAGACGAACTTCCACATCCAGATGACCTCGGACAACGAATATATGATAGTGTATCAAAAGAAGGCTGGAATAAATGGCTCGAACGATTAACCACTATTATTAATGAAAACCAACTTAGCACCGCTGATCCACGCAGCCTCGATTTGATTGAACAACATATGCTTGGTTTTCTATTTAAGGAAGGCGATTTAGGTGAATTACCTGAAGGTTTTCAGGCTGCAGGTGGCAAAAAATAAACTCAACTATAAATTCCAACTCGTTTACATATGAAAGCAATTAAAGAATATCCTGTTTCTGAATTAAAATTGATTTATCAGGTTTTACATAGCCAGATTCAGGAAAACTTTGATCTAATGGATTCAAGTTTATTTCATGATTTACAAAAAATTTTACAATCACTGGCTGCTAATGAAGGCGTTGATATCTCACTCCATAACGACTGGTCAACATGGTTAAACGATCTTCCAAAGTCCTAAATGAAATGAACTTTTGTAGTTTATGTGGTAATACTGTTGTTATTGAAATACCAGATGGCGATAATCTACCAAGGCATGTTTGTCATCAATGTAACACCATTCATTATCAAAATCCTAAAATAGTTACAGGTACACTTCCGGTTTGGCATGATAAAGTCTTATTGTGCAAACGCGCAATTGAACCCCGTTATGGACTCTGGACATTACCAGCCGGGTTTATGGAAAATAGTGAGACCCTGGAACAAGCAGCAACTCGGGAAAGTATTGAAGAAGCCAATGCTAATATAAATTTAAATGGAATATATACTATATTTAGTCTGCCACATATTAACCAGATTTATGTAATGTATCGTGCAGAATTACTTGATTTAAATTTTTCTGCTGGAATTGAGAGTCTGGAAGTTAAACTTTTCAGTGAAGATGAAATTCCCTGGCAACAATTAGCGTTTAAAACAATAACTCAAACGTTACGCTATTATTTTGAAGATAGGAAAAACAAAAACTTTCCTGTATATAGCCATATCATTGAAAAAGGTAATAAATAACCCCACAGTAGTCTACATTAATTTAACTTAAAATATTTGAACAGTAGAGGATGCACAGGTACACAGAGACGTAATTTAAAAATATACCTTAATCCTAAATTCCGCAGTTAATCGAGAAGAGTATCTTTCCAGCTTGCCTTAACAATCAACCATGATCCATCTTTTTTCTTCCACGAGGAGTTAATTGTATATATGCGACCACGTTCAGGTAATACTTTATTGCTACCCGAAACTATCACATAAATATCAACTTTAACAATTTCTTTTTCAACTTTAATATCCGCTTGCCATTTATAGGTTTCGATATTACGATTTCGTCGAAAGTGAAAAAAAATTAATCGCCGTAAATCATCTCTAGTAAGTGTTTTATTTCCTATAAAGTCTTTCGTAAAATAATCCATAAAATCCGATAATGATTTATCAGAAATGGCTTGTTGCATATTTTTTATTTGAGCCTCTACTTGTTGCTCAGTTGAAATCTCACTACATGATGAAACCAGGAAAAATAACGTTGTTACAACAACGAACAATTTCACATAAAGATGTGTAATATAATACATCAATTAAATCCTGATTAAATTTATACTGAGTATAAATTAACATAGCGATTATAGCGAAAATGCTGTTTAAATAGATTTAACTAACTATTATTTTGGATGTAATTAAGGTGGCAATACTGTATTTTGTGATTGGCGTCATAGTGATAATCTATAAACACACTATCTTATGGAGTGACTCTATAAATTATTACTTTATAGAAACAATATAAATAATGTATAAATTGAACCATTAATATAATCAACATGTTAAATGACATCATAAAATTTGTTCGCTTAATTCCAGTATTGCAGCCGGTGTATGCCAAGTTTCCAAAAAGCTATATGGCACTTGCATCCATCTCCACGGCTGTGGGATATGGATTTCTAGCTTTATTTCCGGTAATGAGTCTAATTCTATTTTTTACTATTTTCGGGAATATAAGTACAGCGTCGGGAATCGTTGATTGGCTATTAGTACTCGTTCATATTATTGTTTTGGCCGTGGTTGCTTTAACAAGTTTTTTCATTTTTTCAACTCAATTTCTACCACCTACCGGGGTCGAACTTGATTGGGAAAAACCCGATAAACTCATTGATGAAATGCTGCTTTTAACAGAACGATATTCATGCCGTACTTTTGATAACGTAATTTTTTCAGCCGATTATTCAATAAAAATTATACAAACGCCTCGATATGGCATTCCAGTATTCTCTCATACTACATTAAGTATTGGCTTACCGACTTTACTTTGTTTGAACCCCGATCATTTCAAAGGTTCACTTGCAAGAGTAATCGGTCAATACTCAGGATCGTATAATCAACTAACTAACTGGATATCCAGATCAACACTTAACTGGCGACATTATTTACCCGTATACAAAAATGGAAAAACTCCTTTCCACAAATTTATATATCGTTTCTTTTCTATTTATTGTCCCTTAACAGAAGCACTATGTTACTTTGCAATCCAGAAAGACGAATTACAATCAGATCATTATGTATTAGATGTTATTAATGATAATGATGTTGTTGCCATGATAAGCGCAAATATTGTTAATCCAGAATTCCTGGATAAAAAATTCTGGCCAAAAATTCAAAGCATGGCACGAAAAAATCCTAAATCACCTGAATTCTTACCATATGATTCAATGACAAATGCAATTGCAAAAGGACTAAGCCATGAAGATAAAGAACGTTGGTTGAAAGCAGCCTTTACTGCATCACCTGACTATTCCCACACCTTACCAAGTTTACGGGATAGAATGTATGGCTTAGGTCATGAAGAAATCATTATACCAAATAAGTTTAATTTTAATGCTGCAAAACATTACCTGGGTGAATATGTGAATGAAGTCATTTCTACAATGGATCAAATTTGGTTACAAAGACTGCAACTTGCATTAAAGGTAATTAATGATTCAGATAAAACTCAAAAACCATATTCAAATGACAACCCACTTGTTGTTCAATTACAGAATTTACAAATAAAAACCAAACAAACAGCTTTAAATGAAGAAGAAGTTTTTGAACTGGCAAGACTAACGAGCAAGATAGAAGGTAAAGCAGCTGGTTTGAAAATTTACAACCGAATTTTAAAACAACGACCAAATGATGTTAAAATTTTATACACGATTGGCCGGTTATTACTTGGTAATAATGATGATTCAGGTGTCAAAGTATTAAAAAGAGCAATGGAATTAAACCCAAAATGTCAGGCTCCTGCTTGCAGAATGATTTCAAAATATTACCTTAAAACAGGTGATAGAAAAACAGCCGAACAGTGGCAAACTAAATCCACAACATAAATTTTATTTATGTACTTTGG
>JBGMQW010000002.1:0-11673 GCA_048060815.1 Thiohalomonadales bacterium
GCAATATGATAGGCAGCAGTGCGTAAATCACTTTTTAACTCTTGCGCGACATCGTAAACCTGATTAAAAACTTTATCCAAACGGTGTTCCAGACGTTTAATAACAGTATTGTGTTCCCACGGAAATTCCTGCAGGTTCTGCACCCATTCATAATAAGAAGCCAAAACACCGCCTGAATTTGCGAGTAGGTCCGGGATAATCGTAATACCGCGATTACGTAAAGTAGTATCAGCCTCATGAGTCACGGGAATATTGGCGGCTTCCACCAACAAACGTGCTTTTATATTATTGGCATTGTCACAATCGATAGCAGCTTCAAGAGCAGCGGGAATCAGGATATCACACTGTAGTGCCAGTAATTCAGCATTGCTAATTTTTGTGGTGTCGGGTAAATTTTCTAACACGGTATTTTCACTGATATAATGTTGTGCAGCTTCAATATCAATGCCACTGTCATTAAAGACACCTCCATTGGCATCTGAAATAGCAATGATGCGTGCACCTCTTGTGGCAAGATGTTTTGCGGTGTTTGCGCCAACATTTCCAAAACCTTGTATGACAACTCGTGCGTCTACAATTGGAATTTTTAATTTTTCAGCAGCTTTTGCTGTTAAAAAAGCGACACCGTGGCCGGTAGCTTCCAGCCTGCCCTCGGAACCACCGAGTTCTAGGGGTTTGCCCGTGACGATAGCCGGAGTATAGCCACGGTTTTTGCTATATTCCTCGAGTATCCAGGCCATCACTTGTGGTGTCGTGCCGACATCCGGTGCCGGAATGTCTTTATGGACACCCAGTATTGGTGACATTTTTTGGGTAAAACGTTTGGTCAGCGTTTCCAATTCGCTGACGGTAAGTGTGGTTGGATCAACTGCGATACCACCTTTAGCACCACCAAACGGAATATTTACAAGTGCAGTTTTCCAGGTCATTAGTTGTGCCAGCGCCCGGATTTCCCCCAGATCCACATTAGGGTGAAACCGTAAGCCGCCTTTAAATGGACCACGTGCATGATTATGTTGTACCCGATACCCCTTAAATGTTTGCATTTCGTAACCATTGGTACGCATCGGTTTAAGCGGAATGCTGATCGTTGTTTCCCGAAATGGTGACAGTAATAAAGTTTGTTGTGCTGCGTTTAAATTTAATGATTCGAAGGCATGCTGAAGAAAATGGATTTGTGTATCCTGACATTGACACTGTTTGTTTTCTTTTGGTGAATCTGTCATATCAATCTACCTCTGTAACCCGATATTTATTTCGAATCTTGTTTTTACACTGCAGACATTGTTAGTTTATATTATGGCATGTTTTATTATGACGTTTGCTACGATAGCGAAAATTAGCCCATGGTTGTAATAGTCGCTTTTTCCATGAGCTTTGGTATTGGTATCGTAACAAATCGCGTAAATCGGTGCGCGCAGCCAGTCTACGGAAAAACCACGAATAACCACGACTACCGAGTATGCTATACAGTGCACGGTTGACTACCGAGGTATCGAGTTGTGGTTTTAACTCTCGTTGCCAAAGACTGTCGTAATTTTCCATCGTCAGTAAACTTTGTGCTGCTAGAATACCGGATGACATCGCTAAACGCATACCAAAACCCCACATGGTATCCTGAAAGCCAGCCTGTTCTCCAACCAGTAGATGAATGCCACTATAGGCACTTTTCGGGATATAAAAATTTCCGGTACCAGCATGCGGTCTCGGGTTTTTCATTTCAAGCCCGACTAAACGTTGATAGGCTTGCACGGTTCTTTGTACATAAACTTTTTCCTGTTTGAAACCGCTAAACATACAACTTTTTACCGTACCAAAGCCATCCATAATCAACAGATAGGCATAACCTTTAGGGGCAACATTGTCATCGCAAATTACCCAAAAGCCATTTTCCATCTCTGTTTCAAAATGATAACCTACTGCAATCGCGTCTGCCACTTTTGGCCCTGCTGCCTGTATTCCCGGTGCGGTCATTTTACGTAAGCGACTGTTAAAGCGAACTTCAACGCCGAGATCGATAGCCTGTTTTAATAATGCAGTATCTAATGAATCTTCTCCAGGGCCACGTTCAATCAGATAAAAAATGGGATTTTTACTGTAGAATTTATATGCGATGTCCTTGTAGTCAAAAACCGTACCACTATGACATGCGAAGGTTTTAAAGTCGGTACTTAAGCCAGAATCTTTTAATACTGACAGTGCATCTTGCTCGGTAGTCCAGTTTTCAATACCTTGAAAATCTTTACCAAACCTAAAACCAACTTCCTTATGTGCTTCATGCACTACTACCTGACGGCCTGCCTGTGCGAGTTTGATAGCGGCAGCTAATCCAGCTGGACCAGCACCGGCTATTTCTATTGCTGTGTTTGTAGTTTGTGTGCTGGTTTTATTTAGCATCTAATAATTTCTCAACCTTACAAAATTATAAATATTTAAGATAAAACAAATACAACCTTTCAAAAGTATTTTTTACCGCGACAAGTTTTTTTGACCTTTTTGGAAAAATATTCCAGAACGGCGGTTTGTTATCGCTGGACATGTGCATCCACATGCCATCATTTTCCATGTTCAATATACAGGAAAGTTCGTAACGATAAGTAGTATCCGGATTTTTATTTTCAAGTATTTCGTTCATATTTTTAGCAGCGGCTTGTGAGCGAAGTTGGGCCATGTGCGCCTGATGTGGTACCCAGGGTGGCGGGTCTTCATGACTGGCGCAATCACCTGCGGCAAATACGTTATCCAGGCCTTTAACCTGACCAAATTTATTGACATCAACATGGCCGCCGGGTGAAACCGGGATGCAGGATTGTTGTAACCATTTGGCACCGGTTATACCGGGCGAGAAAAGAACCAGATCGGCTTTACGAACACTGCCGTCTTCATCTTTCATTCCACCAGCAACAAAACTGGCAGGTTCATAACCGTAATCCAGAATAATTCCACGTTCGGTTAATCTATCGGTAATTGCACCAGTTTCACCGGGTTGCACATTAGATGAGAAAAAATGAATTTCAAATTTATCCCGAATACCTTTTTCTTTTAAGGCATAATCGAGTAAACAGACACATTCGTAAATTTGTCCTGCTCGACCTGCCACGAAACCATCTTGTTTATTTATTTTATAACCAACATATAATATGCCCGAGCTTAACGAATTCAGTTTAGTCATATACTCATCCATATTATCGGGGCCGAGACAGGGTGAGTAGGTGAACTCTTTTGTTCCTGGGATTTCATCTTCAAGAAAAGCCGGACCAATTCCCAGAAACAAGGCATCATTTTCAAACGTGCCATCCTTGGTTACCACCGTTCTGCCGTTATTTTGAATATCAGTAACTGTACTATTAATTAACCGAATGTTGCGTCGTTTCAGAAACGGGCGAATATCAACAAGGACATTTTTTCGGTTCTTTTTACCGGTAATAAATTCCGGAATCGACGGGAAGTAAGTGAAAATACCATTGCCAATAACTGTAATGTCATATTTACTATAAATTTTTCGTGTAAAGGCTAGGAGAAAAGGGAATATGGGCATAAAAAGAAAATACTGGATAAAAAATAAAGAAGCGAATCCGTTACCGACAATTATAATTTTTTTCAATTTAGTCACCTGTATTAGAAATATTATTAAGAGTAATATATTTTATTGTATGACAAATAATTAACGTAGTAGTGCATATTAATATCTTTTAATATATTTTTGTTGATTCATATCACTTAACACGTGATACTGATTTTGATAGATTTAGTTAACAGTAACAATAAACAATGTATGATCATATATGAATGAATTAACTTTAGTACAAATTATTACCATTGCAGCATTACCAGTATTGCTCGCCATTATTCTTCACGAGATAGCTCATGGTTGGATAGCAAAACAACTCGGTGATGATACTGCGTCGAGACTGGGGCGTTTGACTTTGAACCCAATAAAACATATTGATCCTGTTGGTACTATTGTGGTGCCGATAGTGTTAATTCTTACTGTTGGTGTAGCAATTGGCTGGGCAAAACCGGTACCCGTAAACTGGGCAAATTTGCATAATCCTAAACGTGACATGGCCTTAGTGGCAATTGCCGGTCCGTTCAGTAATTTGCTGATGGCCATATTCTGGGGCTTTTTATTAAAATTGGTTACGTTGTTACCCGGCAATTCAATAACTCAAGCACTATTATATATGGGACAGATCGGTATTCTTGTGAATGTATTGTTGATGGTGTTTAATTTGCTACCGATACCACCGCTCGATGGAGGACGTGTCGCAGTTGGGTTATTACCTGATATTTGGGCGCGCCGTCTGAGCGCCATTGAACCTTTTGGTTTTTTTATTATTGTGGGTCTTTTATTAAGTGGTGTATTATGGTTTTTGATTCAACCATTACAACGCGCGGTTTATAACTTTATCAGTGTTATTACTGGATTATAATTAATAATATTTTTCTATCGCAATTTGGCCGGGTTCACGCCGGGTATGTCGAGACAAACCGCGCTGCTCTAGCAAAGTGCTTACATCGGTTATCATTTTTGAATTACCACATAACATAATATGATTTGAATCCGGAGACAGTTTTAAGTTTACACGTTTTTCAAGTTCACCATTTTCTAAACTGGTGGTAATACGGGAATTAATTGTGACTGGTATCTTTTCACGCGTAATAAAGGGCACAAAATGAAATTGATCCGGGTATTGTAATTGCAGCGCTTCAAAATCGGAACGATAAGCGAGTTTTTCAAGTGTTTTTACAGAAAAACCCAGTAAAATTTTTTTAAAACGCAACCACGGTTCCGGTGTTTTTAAAATAGATAAAAACGGTCCAATGCCCGTTCCGGTAGCGAGCAACCATAAATGCGGCACATCAGGAACTTCATCTAATGTCAGTAAACCGCTGGTACGATCCGATACCTGTATAGTATCGCCTGCGACCAAATTTGCCAGTTTCGGACTTAAGTGACCATTTTCGACGGTATTAAAGTGAATTTCCAATAATGAATCGCGGGGTGAATTTATCAGTGAATACGGTCGGGCGAGTAATTTACCTTCCGGATTATCTGCTAAATCCAGCCCGACATTTACGAATTGGCCAGCTTTAAAATTCAATGGACTGGTGCTGATTTTAAGAGAAAATAGATCCGCACACCAGTGCTTATTTTCAACTACTTTTCCCTGCAACCATGTCGGCATTATGTTTACAACCTGTTAATAACTTGAACTTGTAGCATAGGTTTTGTACTTGTTCATGTCCAGAACCATTTAATTTTCTGCCATAGATGACGATATGGCCATGTGTCGATATACTCATGGTAGATAAAAACCACTGGAGCAAGTATGGGGATTTTCAGATTCATCCAAATCAATATCGCACTGTGGGGTTTTGCATTCTGGTTGTTATTACGACGTCTGCATTTGCTACATAAGCCACAGCGTCCTGCACGACGTCTGAGTCAAATGCTGGAACGACTTGGCACCACCTTCGTCAAACTTGGTCAGGGAATCAGTTTACGCCGGGATTTATTACCTGACGAGTATGTTGAAGCATTGGAAGGGCTGCAAGACAGGGTTGCACCGTTCCCGGGTGAGCTTGCTGTGCAGGAAATAACCCGAGCTCTGGGTGCGCCACCATCAGAATTATTTGAGACTTTTGATGAACAACCATTTGCAGCCGCTTCGATAGCACAAGTGCATAAAGCACACCTTAAAGACGGTACTGAGGTGGTTATCAAAGTGCGTCGTCCCGAAATTAAACGTCAGGTAGAACATGACATACGATTGTTACGCGCTACGCTTCACCTTTTGCTGTTGCTGGCACCGTTCGTACGTCGTTACCAACCACTTGATATCATCAAAGAAGCCGAAGAAAATTTGCGCCGGGAGCTGGATTTTATTCAGGAGGCACGTTCAGCGCAACGTTTTAGTGAAGCATTCAAGGATTGGCCAACAATTCATACACCGGCAATTTTTGATGAGTTGACTACCGAATCTGTAATGGTGCAGTCACTGAGTGGCGGGCGGCGGGTGGATGATCCGACCTTGCACGAAGATGGGCCACGCCTCGCAAAAAACTTTGTCGCCGCGTACCTACACCAATTTTTCGTGCTTGGATTATTTCACGGCGATCCACATCCCGGCAACCTGTTTATTATGGATAACGGGTGTATTTGTTTCCATGATTTCGGACTGGTCGGATTTCTGGACCACAAACTGCGACGTAATCTGGCTGCTTTTATGCAAGCTTTTGTCAATAAAGATGCAGATTGGTTACTGGATGCCTATATGGATTTAGGTGTGTTGGCTGGTGATCTCGATCCTGAGGATTATCGTTCCGGCCTGGATCGGTTGCTCGAAGACTACGCACATCTGCCATTAAAGGATTGGTCATTTGCGATTGCATTTGTAGCGATCATGCGTATGGGCAAAGGTCGCGATGTGCGCTTCCCGCGCAGTATGCTGGTGTTGATGCGCACCCTGTTTCTGCTGGAAACCACAGTACGCAGTCTCGATCCTGATTTTAATCTACTCGATGGATTAGCCGGAGCCGCTGCACCTATTGCAAAAGAGGCATTCAAGAATAATGCGGCCACCGGCAAAGCACGTCTCGGTTACGAATCCGGCATTCTTATTCAGGATTTACCGGTATCAATTGGCCGATGGATGCGACAGATGCGACGTGAAGGTTTGCAAATTAAGCTGCAACATCGTGGTTTACGCGATCTTGAACAACATCTGGATCGCAGTAGTAACCGAATAAGTCTGGCGATGGTTTCAATGGGTTTGTATATTGCGAGTGCATTGTTGATGCAGTTGAAAGGTGATATCCAGGTGGCGGGGATGCCATTACCGGCACTTATTGTACTGGTGCTCGCAGTGTGGGTGACTTTAAAACTGCTGTTTGGTATTTCCCGTTCAGGACGCCTTTAATACCTGTTAATTCGAAGCTAGACTTAATATTAGAGTTAGAATGAAATTGAAAAAGGAGTAAATTATGGATAATAAAGGCAAAACGGATACACCCGCTAACCACCAGTATATTCATGAGGCGATAAAAGAGGTGGTGGAACAAGGTGAAAATATTTCTACCAAGGTGCGTGATATCACTATGGAGGCCTTGAGTGAAAAACACTTTGATAAAGAACATATTAAGTCGGTAATAAAATCGGTTTGGGATGGTACTAAAGAAGGTGTTGAGAAACAAAGTGGAGAAGTTAAGCAAACCTTTAGCGAAGTTATGTCCGGTCTGGATGAGGCTCTGGAAAAATATGCCTATGCTTCAAAACTGGCAATTGAAGAAACTGTCGGGCGTTTACAAGAATTTACCAAGCATGATATAAAACACACTCTGGATGAGCTGAAGGGACTTGAAGATATGTTTTTAAATACCATGACCGAAGCTGCAAAAAATACTAAAAATACGTTTTCAGAGGTACTGAACGATTTGGTGAGCCATGCAAAAAATAGTGGCACCGAAGTGGGTCGACGTACATTAGAAGAATTCAATAGCTTAAGTGCGAAACTCGGTCAAGCAGGTAAGGAAAGTATTACTGCTGTAAGTGATGCTGCATCATCCTTCGGTGCTGAAGTAGCCAGTTCAGCAAGTGATTTTCTAGCCGATCTGGCGAAAAAACTAAACCCTGATAAAAAGTAATCATAATATTCGATTAGTTTAATCAAGCTGGCTGACCCCATGAAAAGACATGAAGACCCCAAAATTATACCCAGTCTTCAATCTCTAAATTAGTGACGCGACTAAATTCTTTGGTATTGTTGGTCACTAGCACACAGCTTGCTGAAATCGCATGACCAGCAATCATTGTGTCATTATTTCCGATAGATGTTCCAGAGTCATTGAGTGTTTTCTTTATTATTACTGTTGCTTCGACAGCAGCTTGGTCCCACGCCATAACGGCATCAATTCTGGAAAGGAATTCATCAACAATGATAGTGTGCTTAGGTGATGCCTTTTTCCCAATTGCTCCAAAACGAAGTTCGGCATAGGTCATTGCCGATATTACGATGAGGTGATGATTCTCGACATGGGTTTGTAGTGAGTTAAGAACATTTACCGGTTGTTCTCGCATAATAAAAGAACATATATTGGTATCCAGCATGTAGGTTTTTTTCACAGTTTTAATCGGCTCTCATCAAGAAGATCAGTACGCTCTTGTAAAAAATCAAGCTCTGCTTTTTCGATGGACGAAAAACTGGACCAGGATTTACGTTTGGGAGTCAAAATAATTGAATTGCCTTCTTTCTTTATTTCTACCTCGGTTACTCCTTCAAACTCAAATTCTTTAGGCAGTCTGACTGCTTGATTTTTTCCATTTTTGAATAGTGCCACAGTGCGCATAATGGTCTCCATGAAGATCGATAATGGTATAAATTAAGTATAAAATAATAATGACCTATGTCAAGCATATGCACGTTGTTACACGCGTGTTGTTCTGTTTCATAGTGAAATCATGATTTTTAGCTCAATAATCGTGGGTACCCTAGTGAGACGTACAGTAAGGTCGGAGCCCTTTAAAGAAAGCTAATTGCACTTAAGGGTTGAATTCCGGCTAATTCGACAAATAGTATTACTGCTTCCGTGTTAACAGTTTCAGAACCCCATGATTTACCAAGCTGAGGCGCCTACTGTTGCTGGGTTATAATGATTTGATGGCATATTACTGTTGTGAGGTTGATTCATATAACTAGTCGCTCCATCTGCACCAATAACTAAACAATTTTTAGAGCTTATATCATCTACTCCTAACGATCTAAAATCCGAGAGTGATTCAAAATTGTTTTGATAGTTTCTATCCGGTATTCTCTCATCGAAATAAACCTCTTCTTGGTATTCCGATCGGTAACTCGTTTGTTTGGCGCATGAAGTCACTAACAGCATTAAAAGAATGATCAATAGTCCCTTAGTCATAATTTAGCTCCAGTTAACAAAAGTTTTATAAAGTCAGAATTTGCAGAATTTGTACTATACCATATAAATATTATTATTTGCCGCCTAAGTCCAGCACATTATGCCGGTAACTTTACCATTCAAATCAAGTTGGCTGCCCCCTTGAAAATTTTATTTATTATTACGCAGCAGTGTCAATATGGCCTGTAATCCGCCATTCGGATTGTTGAGCAGTCGCAAATTACCACCATGCGACAACGCAATATTGCGGGCGATGCTCAGACCCAGGCCACTGCCGCCAGTTTCTCTGCTGCGTGATGTTTCCAGCCGGTAAAATGGCTCGAATACTGTTTCAAGATATTGTTGTGGAATTCCTGGCCCCGAATCGGTAATGGTTATGACTAATGTCTGCTCATTGTCTTGCGTTGATATCCGCGCGTTACTACCGTACTTGATGGCATTTTCAACCAGATTTGCGATACACCGTTTTATTGCCATTGGACGGGCAAAGCAGGGTTTTATTAAACAGGATTCGATAGTTACCTGTTGACCTAATTCAGCGGCATCATCACTAATTGCTTCTAATAATGCGCAAATGTCGATTGCTTGCAATGGCTCGCGGGCATCATCGGCACGGAGAAAATCCAGTGTTTCGGATGCAATGAGTTGCATCTCATCCAGGTTTTTGATGAAACTGCCGCGTTGTTCGGGATCATCGAGCATCTCGGCACGTAATCGCATGCGCGTAATGGGTGTTTTTAGATCATGTGAGATAGCCGTTAGTAATCGGGTTCGATCTTCAATAAAATTTTGTAAGCGGTTTTGCATAGAGTTGAAGGCTCTGGCCGCATCACGTAATTCAATGGGGCCGGTTTCCGATAACGGTGGCTGATTTATATTAGCACCAAGTTTGTGAGCAGCCCGGGTTAGCATGGTCAAAGGTCGGGTTACCCAACTTACCGCAAATAATGATATAGCGAGTACTGTGAAAATTAGAATCGCCAGCATCAGAAGCAGGGTAGTAGAGTCGGTAAACAATTCTTCGGATATACTGTTTTCAAACGATACCCAGCTACCATCAGTCAATTTTACCTGCGCAAAAAATACCAGTGCTTCAGGTAAAGCCATGCCCATGCTTTGCATGTGTTGCATAGTATGATCACCTGAATTGTGCATACCCTGCTTTGCCCCGGTACTTGGATGATCGCTAATGGCTACGCGTAATGAATAGTTATCACCCAGCTGGCGTAACAAGCGTTTACGAAATTCGATAGCCGGCCAGTTTTTAGCGGCTGTGTCCAATTCTGACCAAACTGCAGTATTTAGCGAAACCCGTAGTGGCGCTACACTCAATATTGTTACCAGTCGATTTCGTTCAATGCTGTTTGCGTCATCCAGTAAGCGTACAATTTCAGCGATACGTTCGGCACTATATAAACCGCTCGCTTGAAACAAGCGCTGTCCACGATCACGAAATTGTAATGCGATGCTGGCCAGTTGTGCCAGTAACAGGCCAAAAAATAAAATTAAAGCCAATCGACCAAACAATGATTGCGGTAACAAACGCATCAGCTTTCTACCCGAACTGTTTCTGTAAAAACATAACCCGCACTGCGCACAGTTTTGATCAGATGTGGTTCGCGACTGTCATCACCGAGTCGCTTACGCAAGCGCCCGACTTGTACGTCAATGCTGCGGTCAAATGCCATAGCTTGTTTGCCACTGACCAGTTCTAATAATTGGTCACGGCTCAACACCCGATTAGGATGATCCAGAAACACCCGCAGTAAACGATATTCACCACCACTAAGCGCGACAATCACATTATCTTCAGAAATTAGATGACGCGCCACGGTATCGAGAGTCCAGTTAGCAAAACTCAGTAATCCGTTGGCTGGTGATTGCTCAAGACTATCCGGCATAGTACGGGTACGACGTAACACACTATGGATACGTGCCAGTAACTCACGCGGATTAAAGGGTTTCACCAGATAGTCATCCGCCCCCATTTCCAAACCAACAATTCTATCAGTTTCCTCACCTAGTGCCGTGAGCATGATGATCGGGGTTTGCTTTTCTGCACATAACTTACGGCACAAGCTAAGTCCACTTTCACCAGGTAACATCAGATCCAGCACAATCAGATCAATCTTTGATTTGTCCAGCAATTTCCACATCGCTTTACCATCATTGGCGGTGCTGGCACGCAGGCCATGCTGTTCCAGATAGGTCTTTAATAATTGGCGGATCTCGGTGTCATCATCCACCACCAGAATATGATCTTGGTGAGTTTCGTTATTCATATAGTGTTTATATAAAATTCTGCAGCAAATAGTGATTAATTTTGTAAGCCATTGTAACAAATCTGATGCTGACATAGTTTGTTACAAAACCACCTGTTTCCGACATAGCTGTGTTACATGAAGCTGCTTTAATCATAACCGTGAAATGAATTTTAATCTAAACAATAAGGAGCAATATCATGAACAGTAAAACAGTAGTAACAGCAATTGTCGGCGCCATCGCTGGTTTGAGTTTGGCCGTGGGAACAGTAGCCTTTGCCCATAATACCGACCACATGGGTAATATTCAGGGTGACACTATGATGGGACAAACTTATCAGCATGATACCAAGGGGCAGAATACTCATGGTGGTATGCATGCACAGTCGAATCAAGGTCAACATTCTGTAACCGGACATCATACTGGTAATAGTCAGGCTACGGGTAATTTTCCTTGTCATGCTAATACAGGTGTCAAAAGTACTCCAAAAAC
>JBGMQW010000002.1:11773-19368 GCA_048060815.1 Thiohalomonadales bacterium
CGTCGGCGAGGGTGGCCTAGCGGATAACGTACTTCGATCTTCGCTGTACTGCTGCCATCTTTGAACCGGATTTGGATGGCATTGGGGATAGCACGTTTATCCGGATCAATATAATCGCGGCTGTATTGTGGATCTTCGACCACAATCATTTTTTCGCGCAGTTTATCGATGCGCGGGTCAAGAGCAATTTCGTCCTCGTAATGATCGGCACTGAGTTCACCAAATATTAAACCAATGGCAACCATGTATTGCAAACAGTGATCCCGGTCGGCGGGATTAAATAATGGGCCGGTTTTATCAATAATTCTATGGCCGGCTTCTTGAGTACTAACAGTGATTTTATCGATATCGTCCAACCGGTGTTTGATCTGCGGGTATAACTGAAATGCACATTCTACTGCAGTCTGTGCATGGAACTCAGCCGGAAAGGACACTTTGAACAGGATATGTTCGATAACATAAGAACCGAACGGCCGCGCTATTTGTTGTGGTTTGCCTTTAAACAGCACATCGTTGAATCCCCATTCGTGGGCACTTAATGCGCTTGGATAACCCGGTTCGTTTTTCATTGCCAGTAGCGCGAGCCAAACTGCTCGACTGGTGGCATCACCTGCGGCCCAGGATTTACGCGGGCCAGTATTCGGTGCATGTCGATAAGTGCGTAAGCTTTGGCCATCGATCCAGGCATTGGACAGGGCATTAATAATTTGTGTTTTGTCACCACCCAGCAAATGAGTGGCTACCGCAGTCGACGCTACTTTAACCAGAACAACATGGTCCAGACCGACCCGGTTATAGCTGTTTTCCAGTGCCAGTATTCCCTGAATTTCATAGGCTTTGATCATGGCGCTGAAGACACTGGCCATGGTAAGTGGTGCCCGGTTTTCATTTTGACGGCGACGGCTCATAAAATCGGTACAAGCCAGAATGGCGCCTAGATTATCCGAGGGATGCCCCCATTCGGCAGCAAGCCAGGTGTCGTTAAAGTCGAGCCAACGGATCATACAACCAATATTGAAAGCAGCCTGCACCGGATCTAATTGCCACGAAGTACCCGGTACCGGTACGCCATGTGGCACTACAGTGTCGGCTACAATCGGGCCCAATATTCGGCTGCATGCTGAATATTCCAGTGCCAATAATGCGCAACCGAGGGCATCCATTAAACACAATTGTGCACTGTTTTGAGCCGTTTGACTTTCAATTCCAACATCGATCACGTACTCGGCAATATCCACCAATAACTTATCGGGTTGTGGTTGAGTGTTTGTTGGGGGCTGAGACATAGTAATTTAATGATTTACAGGCGTTGATCCAGGGGCACATAGGCCCGTGGCTCAGGTCCGGTGTATTCTGAGCCGGGACGAATCAGTTTGTTGTTTGCACGTTGCTCAATGATATGAGCAGTCCAACCGGTAGTTCGCGAGATGACGAATAACGGGGTGAACATCGGCGTTGGAATGCCGCAATAGTGAAAGGTTGATGCGCTGTAAAAATCCAGATTGGGAAACAGGTTTTTTTCCTGGCGCATAACGGTATCAATGCGTTCGGAAACTTTAAACAACATCGGTTCGTCACTGCTTTCGGCCAGTTTTTTTGACCAGCTTTTGATAATATCGGAACGTGGATCCGATGTCTTATATACCCGATGGCCGAAACCCATGATACGTTGTTTCTGTGAGAGTAACTGTTTTACATCCGCTTCGGCTTCATCGATTGTGGCATAACGTGCGATCAATGCCATCGCTGCTTCGTTGGCACCACCGTGAAGTGGTCCGCGTAATGTCGCGATGGCGGCGGTGATTGCTGAGTAGTAATCGGTCAAGGTTGATGCTGCTACGCGTGCGGCAAATGTCGAGGCATTGAACTCGTGTTCGGCATACAGGATAAGCGACACATCCAGTGCCCGCACTTTAATTGGATCAGGATGCTTGTTGTGTAACAACTGCAAAAAATGTTCAGCCACCGAATCTGTTTCACTTTGGGTATCAATGCGTTGATGATGGTTATGGAAATGATACCAGTACAATAGCATTGAACCGAAGCAGGCAATGAGTCGGTCGGCGATATGATGTAGCTTCCGATCCTCACCTTCTGGTTCTATCGCACCGAGTGCAGAGCAACCACTGCGCATAACATCCATTGGGTGGGCATCTGCCGGTAACTGTTCCAGTACGATTTTCAATGTTTCCGGCAGGCGGCGCAAATTAACCAGTCGGGCTTTGTAAGCCTCAAGTGCTACGGCATTCGGTAATTCACCGTAACACAACAGGTAGGCAACTTCTTCGAAACTCGATTCCCGTGCGAGATCATCGATAGCATAGCCGCGATAGTTCAGACCGATACCAACCTGACCGACGGTGCAAATTGCCGATGTTCCAACGACGATGCCGGCCAGACCGGTAGTGGTTTTTTTACTGGCAGGTTGGGTTGCAATTGTTTGATCACGTTTCGCTTTAACCTCATCGTAACGAAGAAACTCATAAAGCTCGCTACGGGTCTGCATCGACGGAATAAGTTTTTGTTGTGTACCATTTTCGTATAATGTCTGATACAAACTAAGAGCTGCGGCATTCATAACCCGGAACGCAGACAATGGATATAGCGCAATGCTAACTCCGGCATTCGCCAGTTCATCAGTAGTAAATAACGGTGTGATGCCAAACTCGGTCATGTTGGCGAGAACAGGGACGCCGGTGGCATTGCTAAACTGTCGGTAGTGATCAAGCTCGGTTACCGCTTCGGCAAAGATCATATCGGCACCTGCTTCCTGATAAGAACGAGCACGGTTGATGGCAGCCTTAATACCCTCAACAGCGACGGCATCGGTACGCGCCATTATCACAAATTCCGGATCGGTGCGCGCCTCCAGCGCGGCCTTTATACGATCCACCATTTCCTGAACCGGGACAATAATTTTATTGGGTAGATGGCCGCAGAGTTTTGCCGGTACCTGGTCTTCGATATGGATGCCAGCGGCACCAGCCTGGATTATCTCCCTTACACAGCGGGCAATCATGGGAGCAGTACCAAAACCGGTGTCAACATCAACCAATAACGGTAGTTCAGTGATGGTGGTGATACGGCGTACTTCTTCCAGCACATTTTCGAGTGTGGTTAAACCCAGGTCAGGCAGACCAAAAGCGGCATTGGCAACACCGGCACCGGAAAGGTAAAGCGCACGAAACCCGACATGTTCAGCAAGGAGCGCGTTATAGGCATTTATAACACCAACGATCTGCAACGGTCGCTCCTGCATTACTGCAGTACGTAAATATTTACCGGGCGAAAATGTAGGCTTCATAATTTATAGTATAGTTTAATTTTTTCTGTCCCTGATATTTTTGTTTATCTTAAAGAAATACGATTTTAGATTAATTATGTAAAGTTTTAATTTTCCATTGTTACAACATCATCGTGCTTCTGATTAAATCGAATGTGTTATTATATTGAGTGTAAAAAAATAGGGATGTATTTTTTATGAACAGTTTATATAAAAATTTATTAAAAATCATTTTATTGCCTTTAATGATCTTTATTTGTCAAAGTGCATTTGCGGCTAAATGGGTTGCTGAAGTTGGGATGCACACTGGTGGTGATGAATTTGTAAACTCAACTAATGGTAATTCTTATTCTAGCAAAGCGGGTGAGTTAATGACGCTTGCTATTGGCCCGCAATTAACTATTTCCGATAATTCGAATCTACGAGTGTTGTTTGCCTGGAAATTTAGTTCGATGGGTTCAATGCACGGTTCATCTGACAATATCGATTTTACTCGTTTCCCGATTGATGTTATGTATTTTTATCGGTTAAAAAGGTGGAATTTTGGTGGTGGGCTTAGCTATCATATTAACCCGGAATTATCCGGCGATGGTAATAATATAAATTATGAAAATGCATTAGGTTATGTTGTTGAAGTTGATTTTCGATTTATGAAGTCTTTTTATGTGGGTGGAAAATATACTGATATAAATTATAAGCAAGAAAATAATAGTACCACCATTGATGGCAATAGCATTGGAGTAGTAATGGGTTTTGTTTTTGGTGGCTAAATACCAATAGTTTATTTATTTAGCTAGATCAAAATTATGGCCGGTTAATGTATAAAGCCGACCATATTATAACTATAATGTCCGAATAAGAATCTATTTGTGCAATAAGTATAAACTTTTATTTTGTTAAAACACTCGTAAATTTCGTGATAATATCTTTTGTCGTTTCGATTGTGTTTATACCCGCGACACTTTTTCCTGCCTGCCAGTAATTGAGTGAGCCAGTTTTATCGAGTACGGCTTGTTTTAACTTCCATAATGAGCGCAACATATAAATTGTGCGCATAAAGTACTTACGTTTTTGACCGCGTAACATCCATTTTTCAAATGAATTGGTTTTTAATCCGAGTCGCTTGACATACGATGTATTGATTAATGAAACCGGTGTACCACTAACGCGTTCGCTTAACACAATATCGGATTCATCCGCATTCACGATAGCTTGTTTATATGGCAGACTTGCATTACATTCTGTTGTTGCAATAAATCGGGTTCCCATTTGTACGCCGGCATAACCCTGATCCAGTGCTTGTTTGAAATCAGTCGGAGTGCTGATGCCTCCAGCACATATCATCGGCACACCGAATGATTGTAACTCGTCAAAAAGTTGTAATGCTGATAACTGACCGGCGTGACCACCGGCTCGATTGTTAACTGTTATGAGACCATCGACACCGCCATCCAGTGCTTTAATAGCCCATTTTTTTTCGGTGACATCATGGTAAACCACACCGCCAACTTCGTGTACTCGTTTTACCACCCAGTCGGGTTTGCCTAACGAGGTAATAAAAAATCGTACTCCTTCTTCTAATGCAATATCGATCCACTGCACCATACGCAAATGATAACGCTTGTTACTTTGTTCGATTAACGCATTCATACCAATGGGTTTGCTGGTCAGTGATCGAATAAAACGTAAGCCCTCACGGAATTCATATTCAAACACATAAGTTAGCGAAATTGGTTGCACAATACCGATTGCACCGGCCTCAGAAGCTGCGGCGACCAGTTCGGGATTACTGCATGGATACATTGGTCCACAGATAATCGGTAAAGTTATGCCTAACTGATCGGTAAATGAATTTTTGAATTGGTGTGTCTGGCTAGTCATGGCTGGATCATGGCTTTTCCGGTATCGGACCCAGACGCCAGTTTACGGTTGTGCGAGCAACTATATCACCATCGGCATCGCGAATATCAGTGTAGATTTCAAATTCGGTCTCTTTGGTGACAGTCGGTACGACGACCGTACTCTCAGCAAGTAAATTACCACGTGCTTTTTTATAATATTCGATTGATATTTTTATCGGAATACCGCGCGTTGTGGCTGATAAGCCAGTTAACATTGCCAAGCCACTGGTAAGCTCCCCCAGGTTGCACAATGCCAATGCGTGTATCGAATGTAAATGGTTACGTACCCGGCGACGATCCCGCATTTGTATTTGAGCATATCCGGGTTTTAGTATTTTTACGTTAGCACCAATTGTTCCGGAATACGGAATCATCCAACCCAGCATTCGACTAAATAACCAGCTACCACCAGGTAGGTGCTGTAACTGTTGCCAAAGTCGCTGCATTCGAACTATCGGGTTTACTTTATTGGATGAGGTCAATACAGTTTCCTATTAATTAATTGTAAAGCTTGTTCCTATATAGTTAGCGTACGACAACTTCATCCGGATTGCACTTATGATATTAATTCCTTATTTTCTCTAGCTCGATGGAAAATATTAGCAGTAAAGGCAAACTGTATTTTACAGTTGCTTTAATCTCATGATTAGACCCGTTGTAAGCTGACTAAGGTTCATGAATCATATATCATTCAATGCAAAAGTGATTTATATTAACCAGAGTTTTAAATGATCCGACAACAAAATTCAGAGTGACTCGTTTTACTCACGTAACGTTGAACATAATAAGAGGATAATTAAAATGAGTAGCTTGCAACAATATGGACTTTTGTTAGGTCTGATTGTAGGTACTACCGGGTTTGTACTTTGTCTTTATGCACTTGCACGTATTATCGGCAAGGCACGACAGGAACCTGGAAAAGATGTTCCAGCAACAGCTGGTCAATTATCGCGCGATCCTGTCTGGGTTCGCTATCATGCACGATATTATGGCTATGCATTATTATTTTTAGCCTTTGATATGGAAATGGCATATATGTATCCATGGGCTGTAGTCTATAAACAAGTGGGGCTTGTTGCGTTGCTTGATATGGGCGTTTTTCTGGCAATTTTATTTTTGGGTTTGTTATATGGTTGGAGTCAGGGTGCGCTACGGAGACAGTAAGTGATCGTTGGTGCTCGACAGGGAAAACTTTCCGTTCTTCGTCGGTTGGTTGCTAGTGCTATGGCACATGATCTTGGTGTGTTTGTCGTTCCGGGTCCGGAAATTGCGCTTGTAAATGGACTCGATATCGAAGCGGCTGGAATGCAAATAGTTGCGAGTCCACGTCATGCCAGTGTGCTATTGGTCATTGGAGACATTCCCCCGGTATTATGCGAGGCCGCTGCAGTGATATATGCACAGATGATGCGACCACGGGTTTTATTTGTTTTGGGAGCGACAAATGGTTCAACCGATTTGTCACCACTACCAGTGCCTGACATTGTGACCGGTATTTCACAGCAGGATCTTATCGATGGTGTCTATCAACTACGCATTGATTTAGCTAAAGGTGCTTTCCATCCTGAGGCTTCAGAATTTGACGCACCGATTTTGCAAATCCGTATTGAATACACCTGCTCGATGCATCCTGAAATTGTTCAGGATGAACCAGGGTCATGTCCCAAATGTGGAATGGATCTGATTCAACGCGAAGCTCAAGCTTCTGCAGTGCATGGTCATACTGAACATAAAAAAATGCAGCACGGGGATCATTCCGATATGGATCATGGTTCGGATCACCGTATGAATCATGAAACACCAACAGAATATACCTGCCCCATGCATCCGGAAGTGGTACAAAACCAACCCGGTTCCTGTCCGGAATGCGGCATGAATCTGGAGCCTCGTGAAAAGTCGGGAAATTCAAACCATGAACACCACCACATGGAGCATGAAACACAACTTGAATATACTTGCCCTATGCATCCTGAAGTAGTACAGAGCGAGCCGGGTAGTTGTCCAAAATGTGGTATGAATCTGGAGTCTCGTGATGTGGTACAGGTTGAATCAAACCATAAACATCACCAGATGGATCATGAAACACAACGTGAATATACCTGCCCGATGCATCCTGAAGTGGTAGAAAATGAACCGGGATCCTGTCCGAAATGCGGCATGAATCTGGAACCGCGTAATGTCGTAGTTGAATATACCTGCCCGATGCATCCTGAAGTGGTAGAAAATGAACCGGGATCCTGTCCGAAATGCGGCATGAATCTGGAACCGCGTAATGTCGCAGTTGAATATACCTGTCCGATGCATCCTGAAGTGGTACAAAACGAATCAGGTTCCTGTTTGAAGTGTGGTATGAATCTGGAACCGCATCATGTCACAGTTGAATATACCTGTCCGATGCATCCTGAAGTGGT
>JBGMQW010000002.1:19468-43562 GCA_048060815.1 Thiohalomonadales bacterium
TCATGTCACAGTTGAATATACCTGTCCGATGCATCCTGAAGTGGTACAAAACGAACCGGGATCCTGTCCGAAATGCGGTATGAATCTGGAACCGCGCGATAGTACCCAACATGATCATGCCGCTATGGAATCGGGTATGGATCACAGTGATATGGAGATGGGTTTCATGTCGATGATCGAAATGACTAAAGACCTGCCTCGCAGTGGTGATGGTCTGCCAATGGAGTGGATCGATGTGCCATTCGGACCATTTTTCCCGGGTTTACCGGGTGGTTTGTTACTTATGTTAACACTTGATGGTGACACAGTTGCTGGTTCTAATGCCGATACTTTGGTCGGAAATGCTCAACTATTGATAGAATCCACGATGGATATTAAAAAGTTTGTTGAGCATCTTGGAATTCTGGAACCACTGGCACCGATTTGTTATCAAGTCCTTGCTTGTTTAGCGATCGAAAACGCAGCCGGTGTTGAACACGATGAAGACGTTGCAAAAGCTCGGGTAGTGGCAATGGAGCGTGAACGTATTTTAAGTCATCTAGGTTGGCTGGTTTTGTTCGGACAACAAACCGGCTTTTGTTGGTTATTGCGACGCGCTACCAGATTGAAGCGGGACTTCCTGCGTGCAGATATGAAGCATATTCCAGCCTTAAAAACTGCCGTGAATGATCTGATTAAACGATTATCACGTACCCCATTATTAAAATCCCGCACTTTTGGTATAGGCAAACTTTTTGGTGATAGTGATACAGTATTGCTGGGCCCGGTGGCACGTGCCTCAGGAATTAAAAACGATGCACGCAGTAGCAACAAAACTTATAAAAATCTCGGATTCACCGCGGCCAGCGGAACGGATGGTGATGCTCGGGCACGTTTGATGCTTCGCTTAGACGAAATTTGTTATAGCCTTGAGCTTATTGAAAAGGTAGGTTTTACTACTGACTTTGCAATCACAGTTACGGCAATAAATGATATCGGAGAGACAAGTAGTACTGGTGAAGCGGTGATCGAAACAGCCCGTGGTTTGGCTCGCCTGCAGTTGAGATTAGATCAGGGGCAGGTAGTATCAGCACATCTTGAAACACCATCGACTACGCATCTGGCTTTAATCGAGCAATTAACGGCACAACAGGAACTGGGAGATGCACTGGTTGCTGTTGGTTCTCTTGATCTGTCACCGTGGGAGATTCGGTCGTGACCACCCTTATTATAACACTCTTATTGATAGTGGGCGCTTACTCTGTTGCGGTGCTCGAAACATGGATCAGTACCGGGCGTTTGAAAATTATGGCACCGATTATTGCTGCTGTAGCGTTATTCGGACGCGAATACAATGTCCCGCGTAAACCCGATCGGTTATTTTTTGAAGTCGGTCCGGTATTGTTATTATTATCAGCGGTACTTGCTGCAGCGGTAATTCCGCTAACACCCGATCTGATTATTATCGATCTTGCCACTGGTGCATTGTTCATTAATGCTGCATTGGTATATGTCCTGGTTGCGTTGCTGATGGCGGGATGGGGGCCGGATGGTGCTTATGCAATGATTGGTGGTTGGCGTTTTCTGGGTCAACTTATTGCTTATGCGATGTTAATTGTAATGCCGATCACGGCAGTTGCGATGCGCGCCGAGTCATTACTCTCAACCCAGATTGTAACTTCCCAGGCAGTTTTGTGGAATATTGCATATCAACCGCTGGGTTTTGTGCTGTTTTTTATCGCGTCCATGGCGCTGGCATTTTTACCACCGTTCGACATGATGGTCGCCAAAGGTGAACTGGCCGGTGGTGTGGAAGCCGAATATACCGGCTCAAGACTGGCGGTATTTCGGTTTGGGCGCCTGGTATTGATCATTACATTAGCTGCTGCCACAGTCATTTTTTATCTGGGTGGTTGGTTAGGTCCAGCAATACTGCCACCATGGGCGTGGAGCGCAATTAAAATATTGGCGGTTACTATTATGATGTTACTGATCGGGCGTTTTATGCCACGTATTCGAGAAGCACACTTATTATCCTGGTGCTGGATATTTGGTATACCACTGGCGCTGATTAATATTTTAATCGTAGGTTTACTAGTCCTGGAGTTTGCATGATTGATACTTATGCTCAGGCTTTTTTTATCGGTTTTTTTGGACTCGCAGCAGTGTGGTTTGGCATTGTGGTGTTCCGTACTTTTTCGATGGTGCGCTCGGCATTGGCGTTGTTATTTTCACAAACTGCACTTGGCGCGATGTTTCTGAGTATGCAGGCAGAGTTTCTTGGGGTATTACAAATCATGATGATGGCCACCGAAATGAGCATTATGGCTATTTTTATGGTGATGTTCATGATGGATCCGGGTGGCTTGGGTTTTATGGATATGACTCATCAAAAGCGTTTGTCATTAGCGACTGGTTTTATTTCGTTTGCGGCTGCGATTGCGGTTGCGGTATTCGTTGATTGGGGACCAATCGCAACGACGTATCCTGATGCAGCACAACAGACAATAGATCTTGGTTTAGAACTACTGGGTCGGTCGATGCTGATTTTTGAAATGGCGGGGGTTACAATTCTGACCGCTATGATTGCAGCTACCGCAGTTGCGATTCAACCAATTAAAAGAGTGAGTGATAAATAAATGAGTGTTGAACTTGTTATCGCATTAATAACCGGTGCCGCATTGTTCGGAGTTGGTATTTATGGAGCGTTATCACAAACCAACCTGGTAATGATTATGATGGGTATAGAATTAATTCTTGCCGGAGCAATGGTCAACCTGTTGGCGTTCTGGCGTTACTTGCATCCGGATGTCGCTGCCGGGCAAATGTTTGTACTAATCATAATGACTGTAATGGCAATCGAGATGGCGGTCGGTTTTGGTGTCGCTATAGCGCGTTTCCGGGCCATCGGTTCGGTGGAAATGGAAGAAGCGGCGGAGTTGAAGGGATGAATCTTCTTAGTACGGCCATTCTCGCACCATTTTTAGCAGCAGTGTTAATTTTGGTATTACGACGAATACCCGCAGCGTTAGCATTGTTTGGTGCTGCTATTGGTCTACTCGCCAGTTTGGGATTATTGTCGAATGCCTTTAATGGCCTGGGTGATGAGTTAATTTTTTCCGGATTGCCCAACATGCCGCTGCAGCTTATCGCAACACCGTTAACGGCCTTGCTTTCAACTATGGTTGCAGTCGTTTGTAATCTGGTTATGATTTACGCAGTTGGTTACATGAAACAAGACCAGGAAAAGGTACGTTTCTTTGCCACCCTGTTAATGTTTGCGGCAGCGATGCAGGCACTGGTACTTGCCGGTGACTGGATATTGTTGTTATCCGCCTGGGAACTGATTGGTTTGAGTAGTTACTTACTAATCGGGTTTTGGTACCGCAAACCGGAAGTCAAGGAAGCTGCGATTCGTGCTTTTTTGGTTACCCGAAGTGCAGATTTAGGACTCTATATTGCAGTTTTTATCCTAATAGCAAGTGCCGGTAGTAGCGATATCGTGACCACTTTAAATACCAGTGGCGGGGCAGCAATTGCGGCCGGTTTGTTGTTACTGATTGCAGCGATGGGTAAATCTGCACAAACACCATTACACGATTGGTTGCAACGTGCCATGGCCGGCCCGACACCGGTATCGGCGTTATTGCATTCAGCTACCCTGGTTGCAGCAGGTGCGATTTTGTTGATTCGAACTGCGCCGATGTTACCGTCTGAAACATTATTAGTGATTGGTATCGTAGGTGGCATCACTACCGTTGTCACCGGCCTGATTGCACTCGGTGAAACTGATCTAAAACGAATGTTGGCAGCATCAACGTCCAGTCAATATGGCTTGATGTTGATAGCAGTCGGTGCGGATGTACCGATGGCTGCATTGTTACATCTCATTGCACATGCCGCAATAAAGAGTAGTTTGTTTTTGGGTGCTGGTGTGTTTCAGCACAGTCGTGACACTACTATGCTGGAACAATTACGCGGCGTTGGACGTGATCACCCCAGAATATTTTTTGGTTTCGCGCTGGCGGCATTGGCATTGGCCGGTATCCCGCCATTGAGCGGCTTTTTTTCCAAAGATGCCATCATTGCGGCTGCCTTAAACTCGAGCAATATTTCGATACTATTACCATTTGCACTGTTTGGTACTGTCTTAACCGGTAGTTATATGGCCAGAGCCTTACGCATTCTTTGGCACAGAAATGGATCAAGTCTGCCGGTAACAGGTTTAGACTGGATGGGCACCGGACTAGCCGGGCTGGTTTTCCTGGCGGTCTTTTTGGCTGCTGCATTTCCGGCGATAGAATCACTACTAAATTTTGGCTTGTCCGAAAATACGGTTGGTCGATTTATTCCCGAGATTCTTGGATTTAGTGCAGCCTTAAGTGGTTTGATACTTGGCTGGTTTGTGCCAGTGCGGTTATTGCTTGGGCCATTACTATCCTGGTCACAACAAGGCTTTTCAATTGCGGGTGGTTTCGATAATTTAATGGTGCGTCCAGCCGACGCAATTGCCCGTAGTTGTGAAAAACTGGAAAGACTTTTATATAATGGCGTACTGACAATAGGACGACTTGGACTCCAGATTGGTCAAGCTACGCGGCGTAACGATGAGCAAGGTATCGATGGATTCATATTTGCATTTGTACGTGGCACAATCAATCTTGGTAAACAAGCCCGCACCCTGCAAAGTGGTTTGATCCACAAGGAACTGGCTATTAGCACAATCGCCAGTGCGATGATTTTAGTGATTATGTTTATCGCTGTACTGGTTTATTAATAAGGAGATTTATTTAGTGTATCCAATAATATCCATCTCTGTTTTTCTGCCGTTGCTCGGCGCGTTACTGGTTATGTCGATGCGCAAGGCATCCACACAAACTGTGCACGGTATTGGAATAATCACCAGTGGACTAACACTACTGGCTGTTATTTTTATGTGGGTACGTGGCATTAACGATACCGGATTTGCCCAGCTCGAAGAAATTGACTGGATGCCATCAATTGGTGCCGCCTATCGTGTCGGCGTGGATGGCATTAGTTTACCTCTGGTGCTGTTATCGGCATTCTTGTTTTTTGTAACCTTTATTTATTCTGCAAAAGTACGTAAACAATCGCACGCCTTTGTGGCTTTAATGCTGTTATTAGAGACCGCATCAATAGGCGCATTTACTGCGCTGGATGCCATCTTATTCTACGTATTCTTCGAAGTATCGCTGGTTTCCATGTACTTTATGATTGCTGAATGGGGACATGAAGATCGTAAACGTGCAGCATTAATGTTTTTTATCTACACTTTTTTAGGTAGTCTACCATTATTACTCGCTATTCTCGGTTTATACCTCGGAAGTGATCCGCATACCTTTGATATGCGCGAATGGATCAGTCATCCACCACTCGAAGGTCTTGCAGCAATGCTGGCATTAATCGCGATGTTGATTACTTTCGCTGTTAAAACACCGGTATTTCCATTTCACACCTGGTTGCCAGCGGCACATGTTCAAGCACCAGCTGCAGGTAGTGTAATCCTCGCTGGAGTAATGTTGAAATTTGGTACCTACGGTTTAATTCGCTTTGCATTTCAGATGACACCCAACGCATTTCGGGAGGCGGGCTTTGTTATTTTGGGCTTCGGTGTCGTTGCTGCACTTTATGGCGCGTTTGCGGCACTTGCGCAAAGCGATCTCAAACGGTTGGTTGCCTATACATCGATCAACCACATGGGTTATATCATTATCGGGGTAGCGGTTGCGGCTTTGGCAACCGATCCGGGGATACGTGCAATCGCACTGGACGGCTCGGTATTGCAAATGGTCAGTCATGGACTGGTCACCGGCGCCTTATTCCTGTTGGTTGGTATGTTGCAAGATCGCACTAATACCCGTGAAATGGATCAATTTGGCGGGTTAATGAAGGTTGTACCAGTACTGGGCTGGTCGTTCGTTCTTGCTGCATTTGCATCATTAGGGTTACCCGGCCTGGCCCATTTCCCGGCTGAATTTCAAATATTTCTTGCTACTCTGCAGGTCGAACCCATCGCGATTATTGCAATTCTTGGTATCGTGATCACTGCCGGTTTATATCTACGTGCCATCGCCCGGGTTTTTCTTGGTGAAGTAACCGGACAATGGACAACACAAACAATGCCTGATCTAAATTATCGTGAGTTGTTAGCATTAGGCCCACTTCTGATATTGACCATTGCACTGGGTATCGCCCCGGCTTGGGTATTGGATGTTATACATAAAACGACTTCGGTTATACAATTCTGATGGAACGTGATCTTGCCTTACTGATCCCGGAGATCATTATATTGATAACAGTGGTTGTGGCATTGTTAGCCGAGATGCTGCATTTATCACGTATCGTATTAGGTATAATAATAATCGGTCTGTTGATCGCAACTGTTCAAAGCGTACCTCTACTGGGTCTGGACACCAGCGTATTTGGCGGCACCTTTCGTATCGATATGTTGAGTGTGTGGGCTAAACTCATCTTACTACCTGCAACTGTGTTGTTTATATTGTTAACACGTGCCGAACTCAGTGGTACTGATCGTGAAGGTACGGTTTATATTCTGGTTTGTCTGGTGACACTGGCGTCAGTGTTACTCGCCGGTGTTGGCGATAGCATGATATTGGTGCTCGGTATCTTGCTATCTGGTTTGGCATCCTTTGCATTAGTAGCATATCCGCGTAACGACATCGCGACCGAAGCTGCCATGAAGTTTTTTGTATTCGCATCGGTCACCACTAGCGTGATGATTTTTGGTTTGAGTTACTGGTTCGGCGGCACCGGCTCTACCCTGTTTAGCGAACTGATTCGTCTGGACATATCACCTGTTGTTGCGGTTATTGGTTTTATGGCCGTAATTATTGGTCTGGGTTATAAGGCATCATTGGTACCGTTTCATTTCTGGGCACCGGACGCCTACGAAGGTGCCCCAACATCAATTGCGGCTTACTTATCCGTTGTTCCCAAGATCGGGGCTATCCTGGCTTTTGCACAAATAGTACGAGATTTACCGCTGGTAACATCCTGGCCACTAATCATGGCTGTGGTAGCAGTGCTAACAATGACCTATGGTAATCTAGCGGCACTGGTACAAAACAATGTAGTACGTTTGCTTGCCTATTCTTCAGTCGCTCAAGCAGGTTATTTTTTATTGGGTATTGTTGCAGTAGGTTCGAGTCCATTAGCACTGCAATCCTTAATTATTTTTTCCGCTGCTTATGCTGCAATGAACCTCGGGGCGTTTGCAGTCGTAATGCAGGTTGGTCGAACTCTCGAAACGTTCAAAGGTATTGGACGAAAAAATCCTGCGCTAGGTGTGGCGATGGTGGTGTTTCTATTATCCCTGGTCGGCATTCCACCATTGGCAGGTTTCGTTGGCAAGTTTTTATTATTTGGTGCTGCAATAGAAGCAAATTTTTTATGGTTAACAGTTGTGGCTATTCTTAATAGTGTCCTGTCATTAGCAGTTTATTTACGTATCGTCGTTCCGATGTATCAACAGCACAGCGAAAGTGAGTTATCTGCAACTATCTCAGCACCGTTGATCAAGCTGGTGTGGATTATCGCATTGCTCTTTACAATTGGTATCGGTTTAGCAGCGCAAATATTGCTTGGACGGCTTGGTTGAACTCTCTACTATTGGATTTACACTGGATTGATTTCGGGTAAAAGCGAATTTTAGTCGTAGCGTGTGTTGAAGGTGTTATGACTATAAAATAGGTGTGAAAGCATTATGAAAATCTGGTTGAGATGTGCTTGTGAACCGAAAGTAGTCTGGAGGGCAACTAAATACGCTTTTTTCGTTGGGATCATCCTGATCCTCATTAATCATGGGGATGATATTTTACGAGGAGAAGTAACGGGCGTTGGCCTCATCAAGATGGGGTTTACAATACTGGTACCCTATCTTGTATCTACCAGTTCCAGCGTCGGAGCCATCCTGGATAGAGCTGTAGACAATTAATATCTAATAGTAATGGTTAAAATAAAAATCCTGAATTAAGGCACATAATGTAATAAAGAAGTTATGTGCAGTTAATATTGAATATATCGGTTTTATAATCGAAAAAAAATACATTCATCACAATTCAATTATTCCGGGATGACATTATAAGAGTTTGAAGCTAGTATATATCAGGGAACCGAATTTAAGGCTTTTATATTAATACTTTTCAAGAAATCCACATAAAATGATCCTTAAAAATCTATTTATATTTTTTATTTTACTGCAGTTTGTAGTAGTTGGTTGTGGTGAAAGTCCCGGTACCGGTAGCACTATTACAAATCCACCACCAGTGCAAGGCACACGCGTACTTGGATTGGATGTAAAATCTGTACCATCAGTAACCTATGCTATGGCTTATGATCAGGCGATGCAGTTGGGAGCACGCGAAGTCAGTGTATCACTTGACTGGCCAGCACTTGAGCCAACTGTTGGAACCTATGATGATACGCTACCTGCCATTATTGAAGCTTTTTATCCACTCCAAACCGGTGACATTACTCTGGTATTACGCCCACTGGACACACCCGGGCCACGCCTTCCAGCTGATATAGCAGGACTAGCTTTTGATGATCTAGCGGTGATCACTGCATTTGAAAATTTCCTGACGCACTTGCACAGCCAGCTGAATACTCTAAATGCAAGTGGTAAACTGAAATGGATTCATGTTGGTAATGAGATTGATGCGACACTTGGTAGTGATGCTACCAAATGGGCACAATGGCAAACATTTTTCAACGCCGCCAGGATCAGGATTAAAAGTTTATGGGGAACGAGTGTGGTGGTTAGTAGTATTGTTCAATTTTCTGCCTTGAACAACATAAATACTCGTAACCAATATTTAAATTTTTTACCGAAACTTGATAGCGCAGTACTCACATATTATCCACTTTATACCGATTTTACTATGCGGCCACCATCTACAGTAGCCAGTGATTTTAATTTTATAGTTAACACAATTCCAGGTAAGTCCATTTTAATTCAGGAATGTGGTTATCCTTCAAGTACGATAAATAATAGTAGCGAAACACTACAGGCTGATTTTGTCTCTGCGGTATTCGAAGCCTGGGATACGCATCGAGATCGTATTAGCCTTATCGATTTTACCTGGCAATATGATGTGTCTGAAGCTACTGTCGACCAATGGGTCATCGATTTTGGCATGACCGGGCAACCCAATGAAAACAATTTTAAACAGTATTTATGGACTCTCGGATTAAGTAACTATGACAGCACGGAAAAGCCTGGCTTACAACGAATGCGCGATGAATTACTGACTCGTAAATGGCTACTGTAGGATAAACATAAAAAGATACTCATTTTTTTATACGCAGCTCAGGTTAATTAGTGATTTCACTGGTATTTATTCCAACTACTTTTTTAAAGGTTCGTCGAAATGCAGACTCAGACTTGTAACCCAGTTGTTCTATAAGTTCAGGTGTTACTTTTTCACCATCCTTCAATCTCATCGCTGCGAGATTCATACGCCACTTTGTTAAATATTGCAGCATTGGTTCACCAACGAGTTCAGTAAATTTAGTCGCAAAAGCGGTACGTGACATGCCAATTTCTTTTCCCAAACTTTCAAGAGTCCATTGTCGCCCGGGATTGCTATGGATAAGTGAAAGTGAGACCCCAATACGCTCGTCTTGCAAAGCAAATAACCAGCCTTTTTTAAAATTGGTTTCATTATTGATCCAGTCGCGCAAAGCCTGAATCACTAAAACATCGGCGAGTCGAGTCAATATGGTTTCGCCACCAATCTGTGCCTGTTCCGCTTCCAAAGAAATTAGTCTAACGGTATGACTAATCCAGCTCGAATAAGATGATTTTGAACTTTCAAGGTAAATCATATCTGGCATTGCGTTAATTATAAATTCTGCTGAAGGATGTTCAAGTTTAACCACACCACAAAGCATCGTGGTTTTTTCTCCGGCATCACCCAGTTTCATGGTTTCATAACTTTGGCTAATTTGGTTCCTCGGAAGTGAAAACAAATCTTCAACTTTGGCTCTGGAATCACTTCGCAAAATATGTCCTTGACCTTTTGGAACAAAAACAAAATCACCGGCCTTTAATTCTATTGTTTGTTCACCACATTCAATTAAACATGAGCCAGCAGTAACAATATGAAATATTGAGGTCTTAGGCATACTCGGAAGTGATACTCCCCAGGTACCACACGAATCGGATTTACAGTAGAAAGCGCCACTGAGTTTTAAATAGTGCAGTGTTTCGCCGAGCGGATTAAAAGAATTACTCATATCGGGCTCCTGTTAAATTATACTTTTAAAAGTACGAATGGGCATAAAATTAGCACTTTTCAGCATTGAACGTATAGTTATTTGTAATATAGTTGAACTATTAAGTCAATCAAAAGGAGATAAAAAATGGTTCATACAACAATAAAGCAAAAAATTCCTCTTATTTTAACCAGTAATGGCAAGACCGGTAGACGGGTGGTTGAACGATTTCGTTCAAGCGGGCTAGATTTCAGGGAAGGCTCAAGGCATAGTGCAATTCCATTTGACTGGTACGACTCAACGACCTGGCAGAATGCACTTCACGGTGTAAGCTCTGTCTACTCTGTTTTTTATCCTGACCTGGCTATTTCGGTAGCCCGTGAGATTATTACAGACTTTACCAAGGTTGCTGTATCTTGTGGCGTCGAGCACCTGGTATTGCTTTCAGGTCGTGGTGAAGAAGAAGCACAGGCCTGTGAAAAAATTGTGATGAACTCAACACTTGACTGGACTATCGTTCGATCAAGCTGGTTTGCTCAGAACTTTAGTGAACATTTTTTTCTTGGTGATATTCTTCGAGGCCAGTTAGTGGTACCCGTCGGCGACATTAAGGAACCCTTTATTGATGCTGAAGATATTGCCGATGTGGTATTCGCAGCGCTTACTGACGAAAAACATAAAAATCAAATCTATGAAATTACCGGGCCTGCACTGATGACATTTCGTGAAGTGATCCATGAAATAGCAGTGACCACTAATCGTAACATCGATTTTCAACAAGTTTCTATGGACGATTATGTTGCGCTTTTAAGCCAGGCGGAAGTACCCGGGGAATTTATAACACTTATTAAATACCTCTTTACTGAGGTTTTGGATGGCAGGAATTCGCATGTCACAGAAGGAATCAAGCTTGCATTAGGACGTGAACCTCGTAGTTTTCATTCCTATGCACAAGTGACAGCTGAAACCGGGATCTGGAATCCAGTTGAATCTAATGAATCATTACGATTGTCGGCGATGAATAGTTAAATTCTATCAATACTAAATTTTTTAACAAAAGGTAGATATTTGATCACTCAATAGTATTTAAAATTATATTGTTTATTCCGGTCTTATTATGACCGGAATTGGAGTAACAATTTTGTATAAATCAATGTTTTTCTTTAACTAATATAGAATAGAAATTATGGATATTAATATGAAAAGTATCATATTATTTGTTACACATTTACTCAGCCTGAAAAGGGTAAACACTTAAATATTTTACCCGAATTATTTAATGGTGAAGATAACTTTTACTGAATCGTCTACATTTGCACTGTCAATGTAACCGATTGCACTGTCAGTAGTTGACACAAAAGCTTTAACTGCTGCATCGTCTGCGACTGATTTAGGTGGACTACCTTTCCCGGAGAAAATAATTTTTGCCCAGTAAGCTCTCAACTGATTTGATGACTTGCGCAATACTTTATCATTAAATATATCACGTACTGAGCTACCCGATGTCTGTTCAACCGGAACTATTTTTTTACCGGTTGAGAATTTTTTCTTTTTAAGGAGAAATATTTTTTTGATTTTTGATGCATCTATTGAACTTACATCGTTGGCAACATTTACAATGACAACCACGTCTGCAGTAGCGGAAGAGCTAAAGCCGATATTTACGATGATGAGCATCACTACAGCAGACATAGTGTTTTTATACTTTGATATTTGCATGATAACTCCTCTAAAATATAACATCGACACCAACACCGAAAAGTGTGGTTGAGTCATCATTCGGTGGGGTATCGAACATACCCTTGCCTTGCTCGGTTTTTATACTGGAGAGACTAAATTTTAACGCTGTATTCTCCATAATATCGTAGCGCAGACCCAGAGTGGTAAAATTCTGTTCTTGTTTTATAGATTCACCTTTTTCAAAGTACTCATAGGTAATATGGGGTAACCATTTACCGATACGATAACCAAATGTGGTATACCAGGTGTTAGCCGCCATGGCCGATATTGTACCCATGCTGACATCTGCAATTTCTGCATAAACAACTATGTTGTTCATGTCCACTTTTACCCCAAAGGTAGTCACATCGTGGGGTTGTTGGTTCATTGCAGGCATCACAGTACTGTTTTCCATGGTTCCCGAATAACTCGAAGCTTGTATTAACACCTCGTCATCCCAGTCGGCACGCAGGGTAATACCACGGAGTTTGCGAACATCGGCTACGTCCATTTTCACTTCACCGGCAAATATATCAGCACCAAGGGTCCATTCGTCACCAACTGATTGGTTCCACAATAAACTGGCACCGGAATAAGCTTCACGTGTAACCTGAGGGCCAAGTGGAACTTGAGTGGAATAAAATACATTGGGTGCTTGCAACCAAAGATAAGTATAACCGACGCTAACATATTCATTTACAATTCCTACCGGGAATTTTATTTTACCTGCACGCAGGGAAAACTCATCATTAAACGAGAAATCAATAAAGGCCCAGTCAACTTTTATATCATAGTTATCACTGCCTTGTTCCCCTAATAACTGACTGTATACTTTGATTCTGTCATTAATATTAGCTGTGATATTCAGACCCAGCTTAGTACCTTGAAAGCTACCACGATTATCAATACCCCCATCAGCGGATGGTCCATGTAATCCTGCTGGCTCGTTAGTTTGCTGATAAATTGCACTGGCGAAACCAGTAATGGTAATGCGATCATTTAATTCTACTGCTTGAGCGAGGCCACTGGATAATAGTAGAGCGAAAAATATATGCATGATCAAGCGGGTAAGCCTGTGTGCTGTTGAGATGGTTGATCGAAACATAAAATTCTCCTACTTATTTATTCTTTATCTAAATTACGTTATTTAACTTTAAATCGTGAAACTAATTTTGTAAGGTTCTCTGAAAGTGCTGTCATTTCTGAAGCGTTATTAGTTGATTCCAATGCATAGTTTGCAGTTTGATCAGCTAGTGACTTAATACTGGTTATATTTCTATTGATTTCATCAGCAACGGTTGCTTGTTCTTCAGTTGCAGTTGCAATTTGAGTATTCATTCCTGAAATTGTATTTACTGCTGCGTTGATATTAGCGAGTAATTCTCCGGCTGAAGTAGCTTGTTCGACAGAATGTTGAACCTGGTTTCGACCTTTATCCATTATTTCTACCGAGCTTTTGGCAGCATGTTGTAATTTTTCTATCGTTTTTTGTATTTCGAGAGTAGATTCCTGAGTTCGACTGGCTAAATTGCGAACTTCATCTGCTACCACTGCAAAGCCACGTCCTTGTTCACCTGCACGTGCAGCTTCAATTGCAGCATTAAGTGCTAATAGATTAGTTTGTTCCGCGATGGCCTTTATAACATCAAGTACAGTACCAATATTTTGACTATCTTCCTCCAGTGACTGCATTGCTTGAGCTGCTGAATCAACATCTCCAGCTAATAGTTGGATAGATTGACCGGTAGCGGTCATAACTTTTAAGCTTTCATTTACTTCGCCTTCAGCTACTTGGGTAGCATCTGATGCATCATTGGTATTACGTGCTACTTCAGAAATAGTTGTTGCCATTTCAGTAATGGCGGTGGCAAGTTGATCTGT
Organism: Thiohalomonadales bacterium; assembly: GCA_048060815.1. Taxonomy (GTDB): domain Bacteria; phylum Pseudomonadota; class Gammaproteobacteria; order UBA6429; family Thiohalophilaceae; genus CAYQUC01. Next base: position 33,305 of record JBGMQW010000002.1, read on the forward strand.
TTCTCTGTGTTGCTTATTAACACCTTCATTAGTTTGATTCATTACCGCTAATAAACTGTGAGAAATTGTATCGAGATGAACGATACCAATAACTAGTTCGTTAATTAAGTCTCTTAAATTATTTGCGCTATTGTTGTAATAGTTTGTGAGTTGACCTATCTCATCATGAGCTAGATTTTCTATGTGAGTCGTTAGATCACCTTCCGACATACGTTTAAATGCATCTACAATGTAATAAATACGCTTATTGATATTATGACTAATGGTGATTGCGGTGAAGATAAGCAGAGCGATAACAATTACCCCGGTTATTAAGCCTAACAGCAGGTTATTTTTGCTAGCTTGATCTGCGTTCTCTAAAACTGAATTAAATTGATCATAGTGGTGCTTTCGAAACGTCCGTAAAGTATTTTCATAAATTTTAAGGTTCTCGTTTAATTGGATGGCAAGAACTTTTACTTTTTCTCCAGTGAGATTATTTTCAATCATTCCCAGAGTTAAGGTTTTTGCATTATCGAAATATATCTCAAATAATTGTTTGAGTTTTTTTACATCGGGTTCTGTTGAGCTATTTATATTAATGATTTCCTGATAATCTGTTGTTACTTTGTTGGCTATATCCAGCGCATCATCAGCCAAATCTTCATCACCAGTTGTAACAGCGGTATTCCATATTTCTTTTATTCTATCAAGGCGCACAATATTTATGTCAGCTAGCTCCAGGATAGGAAAGAGTTGATTACGGACTGTTTTCAGCGATTCTGAATTTTTTTGTGTAACTTGGAAATTTATTAAAAAATAGAAAATAAATCCTGTAACACCTACGAATGCAATAAGCAGTATTTTATATTTAATTTTTAAATTACTTATCAACCACATGCAGTTAATTAACTTCTTTTTATCAGCTTTTACATATATCGGCAATATTTAGTGAATGTTTAACAATAATTAATAGGAGATTGAATCAGGTTAAATCATTGAAATTGTGCCACAAAATGACGTTCTAAAATTCTTATCATTATCTATTTCCTGATAATTCTTAATAAGATTGTGGATACGAAAAAAATGAAATTATCTGGATCTCCAAAAGAGAATAATTAATATTTGTTTGGTTATTAATGGCAATTAGTCTGGTATTATGCGTAAGTAACTTTTATCCTTATTATATATTAACAATCTAAAAGGTATTGATATATGGCTCATGACCACCAACACCATCAAGGTAATTACAATCGGGAATTTGCAATTGGAATTGTACTTAATATTATCTTTGTGGTTGTTGAAATAATCTATGGTCTTAGTGCCGACTCAATTGCGCTTATTGCAGATGCCGGACATAATTTTAGTGATGTTATCAGCTTGTTACTCGCCTGGGGTGCAAGTTTACTTGCATCTAAAAAAGCAACGAAAAAAAGAACGTATGGTTTTCGTAAGGCGACAGTAATTGCTTCTCTGGTTAGTGCAATTTTATTACTTATTGCGCTCGGAGTTATTGCCTGGGAAGCAATTGGTTTATTTCGTGAACCTAAAACTGTCAACAGTACAATCATAATTATAGTTGCTGGAATCGGGGTGGTAATTAATACTGCTACCGCACTGCTATTTATTTCAGGTCAGAAACATGATTTAAATATTAAAGGAGCCTATCTTCATATGGCCGCTGATGCTGGTGTTTCGCTCGGTGTAGTTGTAGCTGGCCTGGCTATAATGGCAACAGGGTGGTTATGGCTTGATCCTGCGATTAGTTTGATTATCGTATTCATCATATTGATAGGAACCTGGGGACTACTGCGGGATTCCACAAATCTTGCTATGGATGCGGTACCTGAGGGTATCAATTTTGAAGAAATAGAAACTTATTTATTGAGCTTGGCAAATGTTACAAAATTACATGATCTTCATATTTGGGCATTAAGCACCAGAGAAGTTGCTTTGACAGTTCATTTAATTATCAATGAAAGAATTAATGATAATAGTTTTTTGAAAGATATAAGCCAGGAGTTGCATAAAAAATACGGTATTGCACATGCAACGATTCAGATCGAAAACAATGAATCAATAGTGTCGTGTGGATGTGATTTAGCGTAATAAAGAAAAAATTCGGTTTAAATCAAACATAAACAAATTAAAATTATTTCTGGAGTAACTATTCTAAAAACCGACACCGACACCGAATCGAATAGTATAAGGTTCGCTGTATGGTTCATTTTGTTCGTCATAACTAAAATTATATAAGGCTACAAAATATATTGAAGCATTACTGCTCATTGATTGTTGAAAACCAACTCCAGCTAAAATACTGGATAATGTATCCCGTTCTGTTCCAAGAAGATTTTTAGAGTTATTGATTATTGCATATTCATAGTCAATATATTCATATTCACCTTCTAAAAAAAACGCCGGAGTCACGTAATACCGAGCAAATAAGGTTGTCCCATAATCATTGGCTGAATAAGATTCATTAAAACGATTATCAGTTCGATATCGGTATAATATACTAACACCAACAGCGGTTACTGGATTTATTTTATAACCAATTAATGGTGAAATTTCGAAATACTTTGAGTCGCCAAAAGATGCGGCAATACCACCACCATAAAACCAGGGTGACTTAACAGCTTGATCGACAGCTAACTGATCTTGTTGTTCAACAGTTACAGGTGTTAATTGAGCGGCATGAGAAGATTGAGTATAAAGTAAGTATATTGGTAAAGTAATTAAACTTAACAAAACCAAATGTTTGTTTGTAATTTTTAAATTAAGCATAAAATCTGTTTTATCCTGCTATTGTGTTAAATCATGATAACAGGCAACTAAGATACAATGGGGTCTTCGCTATAATTACTGAAAAATGCCACTAAAAACATGATAAAACGAAAAGTAAACCTGGTTAAGTTATTTTGTTCAATATTTCATTTGACAGCCGGATTTATTTTTATTTTCTTCCGTACTACAATCTATAGTATTTCCCTTCCCTACAGTACTTTCTGGCTTAGTTTGCACTTTTTTACTTGAGCAGGCTGTTAAATTTAGTAATATGAAAAGAAATAATAGTAAATATGTAATTTTTTTGAGCATTTTTATTCTCCTATAATGTCCCTATATTTGTTTATAATAATCCATTAATAACGATTATGTGAATAGTTTACCAGAGTTTTATAAATGATTTCCATAACATAATTTTTCCTGTTTATTATTTGAGCAACTGATATACTTTGTTAAATAAGTAATAATACTTAACCACCTCTATTTGGACTCGATATAAACTAAATGTAACTATTCGGTCTATTCCTGGAATAAAAGCGTCTGAACCGCCAAGACGCCAAGAGCGCCAATGAAAGATATAAAATATTTTTTGTTTTCATTTGTTGTATTTCGTATACCCTACCAGAGAGTATAAATAATAACTTTTGACTTTAGTAACAAATTTAGGGATATTAAAATGTCTAGAAAAAGTTTTATTTTTAGTTTGCTCTTTGTTTCAATAACTTCAGTTAAAATAGTTGTAGCTGATGACAATACTAATTCAGTTACTCAATCGGAGTCGGGAGTTAGTTCAGATAATGCTGTAACCGAAGTAAAATTACTGGATAAATCCAAATTTGTGGAAGAATCGGATGAACCGTATGACTGGTTCCCGATAATTTTCTATTCTCAGGAAACAAATCTTGGTCTTGGTGCAGGCACCATGCGGGCATTTCAGTGGGACGATAATAAACCAAGTCCGCGACCAAACAGTCTAACTGCTTTGGCATATTACACACTTAATAACCAATACTCAGTTGATATTGAACCCGATTTATATTTTAAAAATGGTGTGTATAACACTAAACTCATATTCAAATATTCTAAAGTACCCAGTCTGTTTTTCGGCAAAGGTGAACAATTACCCAAAGATGCCGAAGGTGAAGATTATGAAACGAATAATACAATTGTACATGCAAATTTTATCAAAAAAATAGTCTCAGGTTTTCGTGTTGGTGTGAGCCTAGATTGGCAAAATTTTGATGTAACAGAAAAACAACCCGGTGGTTTACTGGATCAGCCACAATATATAGGTACCGATGGTGGCACGATTTCAGGATTAGGTTTGATTCTCGATCAGGACAATCGGGATCAGACGTTCTGGCCAACCAAAGGTGGCTACCATCAATTTATTGCAATGAAATATTCAGATACAATCGGCAGTGATTTTGACTTTACACAATATACCTTCGATTTGCGCCATTTTATTACCATTGGTAAATCTAACGTACTGGCACTTCAGGGATTTGCACTTTTCAGTGAAGGTGATGTACCATTTAATCGATTAGCACAACTGGGTGGCTCATGGATTATGCGTGGTATCTATGAAGGTCGTTATCGGGACAATCACCAAATAGCGCTTCAAGCTGAATATCGTTTTCCGATTAAAAATCGTTGGTTAGTCACTGTGTTCGCGAGTACCGGTGATGTGGTGCAAAGCAGTAGTGATTTTAGTTTTAGTGATCTTAAATATACCTTTGGTGGTGGTTTTCGATATGCATTGGATCCAAAGAACAAATTAAACGTCCGTATGGACATCGGAATTTCAGAATTCGGTATTGCCCCAATTATTATGTTAGGTGAAGCTTTTTAAGCTATTCACAATCACTGTTACAACGCACTTCAAATCTGTATTTCAGGCTAATTTAGCCAAACTAAAAATTAGACGTATTTATAAGTAAAAGTTGTTGCAATTCTTAATGATAATCATTATCATTCAGTTATAGGGTATATTTTAATCAATAATCAGGTAAATATAATATGAAACAAGTAGTTACGTTTTTCTTTTTGTTCTTGGCAGTGACAAGTCAAGCCATTGCCGCTGAGGAATACAAGATTTCCATTAAGAATCATCGTTTTGATCCAGTTGAATTAACCGTACCAGCGGGCAAAAAAATCAAGCTGGTGGTAAGCAATCTGGATGCAACCCCCGAAGAATTTGAGAGCTACACATTGAACCGCGAGAAAATTATCCGAGGCAATGGTAAAGCGTCTATCTATATTGGCCCACTTAAACCAGGTCGGTATGAATACTTTGGTGAATTTAACAAAGACACTGCACAGGGCGTCATTGTCGCAAAATAATTTAAAGAAGAGGTTAGCACCATGTGGGCAACAGCAGTTATTGTATTTCGTGAAATTCTTGAAGCATCGCTTATTGTGAGTTTGGTTCTTGCAGCTACTCAAGGTATTCCGCGGCGCAGTTTATATATTAATGGCGGTATCGCAGCAGGTGTTCTTGGTGCAGTGATGATTGCGTTATTAGCCGAACCCATTGCAGATTTTGCAGATGGAATGGGGCAAGAGTTATTTAATGCCAGTGTTTTAATGCTTGCAGTGGTTATGCTTACCTGGCATCTGGTGTGGATGCGGAAACACAGTATGCAAATGGCATCGGATATCAATGGTATGGCACAGCAATTATCTCAAGGCAAAAAATCCATGATTGCGATTTCAGTTATTGTTGGCCTGGCAATTTTGCGTGAGGGTGCTGAGATAATATTATTATTGTACGGGATGACTGCTGCTGGTGCGAATGTCACCCAACAATTAACCGGAGGTGGTATAGGACTAATTGCGGGGGCCGGTCTGGGAGCCACAATTTATTTTGGCCTGGTAAAAATTCCAACACGCTATTTTTTCAAGTTCACCGGAGCACTACTTTTATTATTGGCAGCAGGACTTTCTGCTCAAGCTGCTGCATATTTAGCACAGGCCGATATGGTGCCGGTTTTTGTAACCACTGTGTGGGATACCTCCAGTATTCTAACAGAGCAATCTTTACCCGGACAAATTTTACATTCTCTCATTGGTTACACATCGCAGCCAAGTGGGATTCAAATTATTTTTTATCTCGTTACATTTTTAACTATAGGAACACTAATGAAATTTATTAATAACACACCCATGAAGTTCAGGTCTACCAGCCTGATTGGATTTGTTGTAGCAACGTTGGCAATTGGTACGATTATGTTTAGCAGCCCGGCAGTGCATGCCAGCGATAAAATTTACTCACCGTATGTAGAGTATGGTGAGTTTGAACTGGAATATCGTGGCCATATCACCAATGATAGTCAAGCAGCCAAAGACAAAAAAGAAAAACATAAAGCTGAGGTAGTTTATGGTTTTACCGAATTTTGGGCAGCGGGTATCATCGGTGTTTGGGAGAAAGGTTCAGGAACGAGTCGTGAATATAAAGCGACAGCCTGGGAAAATATTTTTCAAATTACTGACCAAGGTGAGTACTGGGTAGATATCGGTGTATATTTAGAATATGTGCTTGCACAAGAAAGTTCTGATGCAGATAAAGTCGAGGCAAAACTTTTATTGGAACATCCAGGTACGCAGTTTACGAATACAGCCAATATAGTATTTGAGCGTGAAGTAGGTAGTAACTCAAGTAATGAAACCGGGCTTGAGATTTTTTGGCGGACAAAATATCGTTGGAAAAAAACTCTTGAACCAGCGATAGAAATTTACAGTAAGTTTGGTGAGATTGGTAATTCTGGTAGTTTTGATGATCAAAAGCACACTCTAGGACCAATTATGATGGGAGAGCTACTTTTTGGTAAGGAATCAAAATTTAAATATGAATTTGGGTATTTGTTCGGTATTAGCGATGCAGCACCAGATGGTACCTGGAAATGGTTAGTTGAATGGGAAACACGATTTTAACTCTGGTTTATAAAAAATTTACCCCTATCTATTAACGATAGGGGTAAATTAAATATTATACTACTTCGGTTTCTTTGCTGGTTTCACCCGAAAGAATTTTTTGCAACTCTTCTTCGCTGTCCCTGGTTAACGATGTTTGAATAACTTTTCCTTTAAATTGTTTTAAACCCTCAAGAACTTTATCAGGCGTAGATTTTCGAACCAATACAAATAACGCAGATGAATCTGTCGTTAAGGTTTTACCAATTTCTTTCATAAAATTGTCATTTACACCAATGTCACTTAGTGAACCCGATACTGCTCCAGTTCCGGCCCCCACTGCTGCACCTAACAGAGGATTAAGAAATAACATTCCTATCAGTGTCCCCCAAAATAATCCATAAACGGCTCCATTTGCAGTAAGATTAGTAGCCTGGTGCAATTGTATTTTATCTTTATCATTTTTTGTTACAACAACAATATCTGACATTTCGATTAGATATTCACTTTGCATTTTAGCCAGTACAGCTCGCATTTCGAATGCGGTATTTTGATCTTCAAAACCTATTACAACAAGATTGGTCATTATTCCCTCCTTAGGCACATATCATATGTGGGATTAGTTGTTAGTAAAATATTCTAATATATTTATAGGGTAAGTATAACTATTAGTAAATTCAATTGCACTCAGTCAAATATAACTTTCACATGAAAAAATTTACTGTCTAAATTTGTTTTTCAGTAGTGATTAATATTCATTCAAAATGCGAGTACCCTCGTCATGGATACAATTCAGCTATTTTGTTTTTGCAGTTGAATTAGACCAATTGAAATAGTGATTTTTCTTGATCATATCTGCAACCTGGTGTGGCACGGCATCTTCCCAACCGGGGCTATTATTCTGGATCATGTTCAGAATTTTATCCGACTGAATTTTCAGGTAGTCAGGATTAATGGTATTTAAGTCGCGTAAATAATTATTCTCAAGCAGATAGGCATACAGATGGCGAAGGTGTGCTTCGATTTGTAACTCATTAATACCGATTAACTTGTTTGACTCTTTATCAAGTTGCGGACAGACATAAAGCCGTAAATCCTGTTTAAATAAGCGTCCAAATGACTCAAGAATGCCGCCAGGTAAGTTCTCATAATATTTTTCATTAAATAAATCGCGTAGCGAGGGCAACCCCATTGCAATGGCAATTGGTTTTTTTGTATAAGCAAACAAGTATTGAGCCAGCCTGTAGAATTCCCCGTAATTTGAAATTAATACATGCTTGCCCATGGCACAGAGGATATTGGCCCGGTATAAAAAATCTTCAGTATCAATATCACTTTCTTCACACGCTTCAAGATCACATAGGGTCATTTCAGATAATACCAGTAAGTCTTCATTTTTAATATTCATTTCCTCAGTAAATCGGGTTTGAGCACAATCGAGCAAGTCTATAGTAAAATTAGTTGGTGGACGAAATCTGCTTCGTTCAACCAGTACGGATTTTTCCCATAACGCATCTGATATCTGCTCGATATGTCCATCTGCTGAAAAAAGAGCAGCGTTTGACATACCATGTTGCACTAGACGTAAAGCCATTAGTCTGTTGTCTACCTGTGTGAATGCTGGTCCGGAAAAATCAATTAAATCAATTTCAACCGATTCAGGAAATAGTTTATCCATTAATGACGGTAAAATATTATCGAGATCCTGGTTTAGATAAAGTGCTGCGTATATCAGGTTTATACCAAGTGCACCGAGAGTTTCCTGATCCTGAATATTATTTTTACCGTGTAAATTTACATGTAACACAATAGTGGAGGCTTCTTTCTGTGCTTCTGATTCAAATCGTACGGCCAACCAGCCATGTCCATCCGTGTTGTGTGAAAAACTACGCGCAGCAACGGTGTTGGCAAACGAAAAGAAACAACGATTATTTCTATGAGCATCAAGTCTTTCAAGCAACAAACTGAACTCAAGATCAAGCATAGCTGTAACCCTATCACGACTTACATAACGCTGGCTTTTGCCATAAATGGCATCTGAGAATTTCATATCATAAGCCGAAATTGATTTGGCAATCGTACCGGCTGCTCCACCTGCCCGAAAAAACCAACGCGAGGTTTCCTGACCAGCTCCAATTTCGGCGATTGAGCCGTATTTGTTTGCGTCAAGATTAATAATTAATGCTTTTTGATGAAGATCCTGAGTATGATTTTTCATAAAATGCCTTTTTATAGAGTTATTAGGTAGTTTACTCGTATAATTTTATTCTACCCTGAATTCAAAATATGTTGTTAAGTTTTATTTTATCTGTTTGTAAAAAGTTTATTTTCATGTAATTTAATATCCATATTCAATAGGTTGTATCCAAAAACAGGTTTATACTGGCCTGGTTGATTTGATTTTTTCATCAGGATTTATCACCAATATTCATGGAGCTGTCATGCGTTATTTTTCATTCATAGTCGTTGTTGTGCTGACGTTATTAGTGACCATATTGGCTTATACCCTGCATAGCTACTGGTATTGGTTGTTATTGATTTTGTTACCATTGACGCTTTTGGGGATTTGGGATATCTTTCAAACACGTCATAATTTGTTAAGGAATTATCCACTTTTGGCGCATCTACGTTGGCTGTTCGAGGGAATTAGACCTGAGATCCGTCAGTATCTGGTAGAAAGTGACAATGAGGCAATTCCTTTTACCCGTGAACAACGTAGCCTGGTTTATGAGCGCGCCAAAAACACGGTAGATGTACATCCCTTTGGCACCGATCTTGATGTGTATGCACAAAAATATTCCTGGTTAAACCACTCGATCACACCTGCTCCCAAACTTGCGTCCTGTTTTTGTATTACAGTGGGAGGGCAGCAGTGTAGCAAACCTTATACATTATCGGTTTTTAATATTTCGGCGATGAGTTTCGGCGCACTGAGTGCCAATGCTATCCGGGCACTGAATAAAGGCGCAAAAATGGGAAATTTTGCACACGATAGCGGTGAAGGCAGCATCAGTACTTATCATCGTGAACACGGTGGTGATTTGATCTGGGAAATTGGAACGGGCTACTTTGGTTGTCGTAATCCAGACGGTAGTTTTAACGTACAAATGTTTGCTGAACAGGCGAGTCAGGAGCAAGTTAAAATGATTGAGATAAAATTGTCTCAAGGTGCCAAACCTGGCCATGGTGGTATGTTGCCGGGTTACAAGGTTAGTGTTGAGATAGCCGAAGCCAGGCATGTTCCTGTTGGTGTCGATTGTCTGTCACCATCGGGACATAGTACTTTTACTACACCAATTGAATTGCTGGAATTTATTCAGCAATTACGCAGCTTGTCTGGTGGCAAGCCGGTTGGTTTTAAACTTTGTATAGGGCATCGTTGGGAATTTTTGGCAATTGTTAAAGCAATGCTGGAAACTAATATTATTCCTGACTTTATTGTTGTTGATGGTGCCGAAGGCGGTACCGGGGCAGCACCATTAGAATTCTCAAATCATATTGGTACACCTTTGTATGAGGGTTTGTTGTTTGTACACAATGCATTGTATGGCACAAAATTACGTGATCAGATTAAGATAGG
>JBGMQW010000002.1:43662-45637 GCA_048060815.1 Thiohalomonadales bacterium
CATTTTTACCTACGTTCTACGCCGGGTAGTGCGATACCTGAAAATATGGCACTCGATTACCTTGAACATGGTGAATTACTCAAGGGTACAAAAAATCCCTTGTTCAAGATCAATTGGGCACTTGCGCAGGCTAGTTCTTTTAAACCGTTAAAGTTAAAATAATTATTCTATAAAAAATCATATAAATGTTTAAACAATTTAAAACCTGGTTTCTGCAATTTTTTATTTCGAAGCGAATCCCTGACAACTTATGGATCAAGGTGGTCGAGTCGACACCGGTATTATATAAATTAAGCATTGAAGAAAAAACTAAATTGCGTAAGCTAACTCGAAGTTTTTTACACAAAAAAATAATAACCACTGCTCTGGATCTTGAACTAACACCGTATATGAAAGTGTTAATTGCAGCACAAGCATGTTTATTGATTTTGAACTTGAGTTTTGATTATTATAATGGCTGGAAACAGATAATTATTTATCCCGGTGCATTCAAAGTTAATCATGAATATTTTGATAGTGCCGGTGTTTTACATAAAACTGATCGTGTTTTAAGTGGAGAGGCCTGGTCACGGGGTCCTATTGTTTTATCCTGGGAAGATGTCTATCAGGATGTACAGTCTCCAACTAAAGGACATAATATAGTATTACATGAATTTGCACATAAACTTGATATGCTTTCCGGAAGTGCTAACGGTATGCCGCCACTTCACGTTTCTATGGTCAGAGAACAATGGACTGAAATTTTAAGTTCTACCTTTCAGCAACTTAACCAACAGTTGTATCGTGAAGGTCGAAGCAATATAAATAGTTATGCCGCAACTGATCCAGCCGAATTTTTTTCGGTTATTACCGAATATTTTTTTACTGCACCTGACGTTTTAGAGCGTGAGTGCCCGGATGTCTTTCAACAGTTTCAGGATTTCTATCGACAAGATATACGAGCCAGACTAATCTTATGAAGTAAGATTAGAAGTCATTAAAGAAAAATTGTTTACAAACAGCCGAAATGAGACTATCTCGATTTCCTTGTCGAATTGAGAGAATTAATTTTCTTACGTAAATCTTGGGTTAGTTATACTTCCAACTATTGATTTTTTTAGATTTATTCCCATTATATGTATGATTCTTGAAAAAATTTATGTTACAAGTACAATTCTGGATTTTATATGGGGGATAGAAAAATGAATAAGAAAAATAAATCACCAATTTCTGCAGTATGGTTAATATCCTTACTGTTACTAATTCCGTTGAGCACTCAAGCAGCATTTCCATGGGGTTCGTCAAGTGAGCGTCCAACGCTGGCACCGATGATTAAAAAAACTACACCCGCGATCGTCAATATATCAACAAAATCACGTCGGCAAATACAGCAAAATCCACTGTTTAACGATCCCTTTTTTAGACGATTTTTTGATGCACCCCAGGCACCACAACCTCAAGAACGACAAAGCATGGGATCGGGAGTGATTCTGGATACCAGTAAGGGTTATATTCTGACTAATAATCATGTGATTGCGAATGCTGATGAAATTACGGTCACCTTGCATGATAAACGATCTTATAAAGCCAAACTGGTGGGTACTGATCCGGAAGCAGATTTGGCGGTGATTCAGATTAAGGCAAAAGATTTAGTACAATTGGAATTCGCTGATTCGGAAACACTACAGGTAGGGGATTTTGTTGTGGCGATTGGTAATCCTTTTGGATTAGAACAAACAGTAACTTCAGGAATCATCAGCGCATTGGGACGTTCCGGTCTGGGAATTGAAGGTTATGAAAATTTTATACAAACCGATGCATCTATTAATCCTGGTAACTCTGGTGGTGCATTAGTTGATCTGGATGGAAAACTGGTCGGCATCAATACTGCGATTGTAGGTCCTAGTGGTGGTAATGTTGGAATTGGTTTTGCGATACCCAGTAATATGGCCAAAAGTATCATGGCACAATTAATAGAATATGGTGAAGTACGACG
>JBGMQW010000002.1:45737-47569 GCA_048060815.1 Thiohalomonadales bacterium
CCTAATAAAACAACGGTCAAGGCTGCTGATTTGAATAAAAAACTTGCTGGTGCGGTATTAGGTGACATCACTTCGAATCATCCATTGTCTGGTAAAGTTCAGGGTGTTGAAGTACTGAGTATTGAGCGTGGTAGTCCGGCATCTCGTGCGGGTTTATTAAAAGGTGATATTATTGTTTCTGTCAATCGTCATCAGGTTAAAACTGTTGGAGATGTTAAAAAGTTTGCTGGTTCGGGTAAAAGTGGAATCTTGCTTAATATTCAACGTGGTAATGGTGCTTTGTTTTTATTTATTCGATAACTACAGATAAAACCGGGTTGTGTAGTAAACCGGCTACACAACTCAGGTAATACAAAATTTTTTTGAGAAAATAAAATAAATCTTTATTTCCGCCAGGTAAAATGTTCATAAACACCTGACCAATACATACCAAAAGTAATCGCAAATAAAATTTCTTCGATAGGCATAAACCAAATATGAATGCCGGATAATGCATTGGTATTCCAGACTCTTTCGATATAACCGGGTACTATAAACTCTAGTCCAATTAGCGATATTATATAGAAAATTAAAAATAATAGTCCACCGATCCAACTTTTCCGTTTTAAATCAGGTCGACAAAGTACGTTGGCAATAGTTCCAACAATCATAGCAAGAATTGATGGATAGATAGGATTCCAATTTATAAATGGAAAAAAATAAAAAATTGGAAATGCAATCATAGGTGCCGATAATGCCATATAGTGATGACGATGCAGGGGCTTATTCTTTTCATTAGCTGATACTGGAACAGGTACTTGTTTGGTTATTAAATTATAAAGTACTGCTGCTATCCCACCAATTGCAAAACAAAATATCAGACTTTCGATATCAAATCCGGTATTAATGGCGAGATTAAATAAACTCGGAGGAGACCAGTACTCAGGAACAAATAAAGGTTCAGTTAATCCAAAAGGGGTAGTAAAAATGCTTGCCCATAACATTGATCGACGGTGTTGTGGAAATAACGCATAGATAATTACCCACGCGACTAAAAATGAGCTTGCCCAGATAAACCACACATATTGATCATTTACCATAAAATATTAAGTCCGAAATAAACTGATATTTGTATTCTATGTAAATATTATCATTTTTGTATGACTTAGGAAATTACACTCTTATCCAAACGGAATAACAACGTTGTGATATGGTAATTAAAGGGTATTTTTGTATTAATTTTAACCAGTATTGTGGGTGCTTGTTTTCGAAATTCCATATTTTATTAGTATTTGTTGGTATAATCACATTGAGTAATCTGTAGGAAATAATTAAATGATAAATACCAGTAAGTTCAGATTTTTGTTAACAATTGCGAGTGTATTGCTGTTATATGGTTTTAATAATCTGGCATTGGCAAGTAATTTGTCTAAAGCCAGTGATCGTAAAGGTAGATGGGAAGCTTCAATTCTAACGCGCTACATTGACTCAACTGATATTAATTTCAACGGTGGCGCACAAGCAAAATTAAGTGATGAATGGGCATTTGGATTTGATGTTGGTTATAATTTTAGTGAAAATCTGGCTTTAAATTTTGATGTTAGTTGGACTGATGTGGATTATAAAGGCACACGAATTGATGATACTGGTTCTCCAAGTAATGTGTCAGGCAGAATAACGACCAATAATGTGAATTTTCGTGCTACCTACAATTTTTCTAAAAGACGCTTTACACCTTTTATCGGTGCATCGATTGGTTGGATGTTTGTTGATAGTAATGTTGCAGATGGTCCTCCGAGTAGTGTTTGCTGGTGGGATCCCTGGTGGGGTTACATTTGTTCAGGTTATCAACC
>JBGMQW010000003.1:0-15440 GCA_048060815.1 Thiohalomonadales bacterium
TCCAAATGTGAATTATGTGGCTCAACTGAAAATTTAAAAGTATATGAAATTCCACCGGATTTTGATGGAACTGTAGATAATTGCATACTTGCATGTGAAACTTGCTGCTCTCAAATTGAACAGCCGGATAAAGTGGATGTAAATCACTGGCGTTGCCTTAATGACAGTATGTGGAGTCAAATACCGGCTATACAAGTAATAGCATGGCGGATGTTAACGCGATTAAGTGCTGAAGGCTGGCCTCAGGATTTGCTTGATATGTTATATCTGGATGAAGAAACCTTACTTTGGGCACAAGCCACAGGCGAGGGTAAAACTGCAGAGAATAGTGTTAAGCACATTGATAGTAATGGCAAAATTCTTGAAGCAGGTGATACTGTGACCTTAGTGAAAGATCTCGTGGTAAAAGGTGCGGGTTTTACCGCAAAACGTGGTACTGCCGTTCGGGGAATCTCGTTAGTAACAGATAATCCTGAACATATTGAAGGTCGTGTTAATGGCCAAAAAATTGTTATTTTAACAAAGTTTGTTAAAAAATAAGTTTGGTTATTTTAAATTTTATTCTATTCTAGATTTATTATATGAAAAATATTATTACAGCAACTATTGAATTTAATTTTAAAGGTGAAACATTCACTCCTTCTATCACAATTGATCTGAATGAACATGTACTATCGAATAATTATTTTCCAGATCTGTGTGCATTAATCGCTACGGCAAATAATATTGATCATTATTCCTATGAATATGAAATGATGCAAGCTCAAAAAATCAAATTCAGTAATGCGATAGGGTTTGTTGAAAATTTTGTTGAAGGTAATGAATTAAATATAGAAAATTTTACTTCTGCCTGGCACGACAAAATAGTCAAAGAAAAATTAGTATTAATTGCAGAGAGTTATATGGATGTAAAGGATTTGTCACAACACCCTGACCTGGAAAATGCGTTATTAGAAGCTTATAACTTAGGTAAAAAAGAGGGTTTGTAATAATTTTAAAAAAAACACACTGAAAATTTACAATTATTTTAACAACCGTTTCAGAAAAATCTGCATCTCTTTTGCTGCCTGTTTGTCACCTTTTCGTTCCGCTACTTCTATTCCGGATTGATAACTTGTTATAGCGTGTTTTGTATCGTCCAGTTGTGCATAAGCTTTACCGAGTAATTTCCATGCAGCTGAATACTCCGGATCATGTAAAGTGGCTTGCTCTAGATGTTTGACGGCGTTATCGTATTGTTTTTCTTTTAAATAGGCTTGCCCTAAACCAAATCGTAACATGGCATTGTCTTGACCGGATTGCAGCATTTTCTCAAAATTATTAATAATATCGATTTAATTTCTCCAGAATGATGGCATTAATAATACCAACAGCGTAAAAATTTCAAGTCGGCCGAGTAACATTGCAAAACTAAGTACTAATTTAGCGGTGTCCGAAATATATGCATAATTTTTTGCAACATCACCAAGTCCGGGTCCTAGATTATTCATACTGGCCGCAACTGCTGAAAAAGCCGTGACTTGATCCAGGCCGGTAAACATCAGTATCAACATCATAATGACAAAAGAGGCGATATACGCAGAAAAGAATCCCCATACTGCATCGATGACACTAAAGGGTAAGGGTTTACCACCTACTTTAATTGCGATAACAGCATTGGGGTGGATAACTCTACGTATTTCACGAGAACCTTGTTTAATTAATAATAAAAAGCGGATGACCTTCATACCACCACCGGTAGAACCGGCACAGGCACCAATGAAACTTAAAAATAGTAATAACACAGGAATAAATCCAGGCCAGTTATAATAATCTGTTGTGGTATAACCTGTGGTTGTCGCGATTGACACTGTCTGAAAAATGCCATGGATAATATCGTCTGATGATTTTACAAATACGTGTTGTTCCATCAAATATATACTGATGACGAATGCAACAACAAATAATATAAGAAGGTATACTTTTAATTCTGAATCATGAAAATATTTTCGGATGCTACGAGAACGCCATGCTGAAAAGTGTAACGCAAAATTAATACCGGCCAGAATCATGAAAATAATCGCCACAATTTCAATCATAGTTTGACCATTATAATATCCCATGTTTTCATCGTGGGTCGAGAATCCACCTATTGCAATAGTACTAAAACTATGACAAATAGCGTCAAACACGGTCATACCCGCTAGCCAAAAACTAAATGCACAGAGTAAGGTTAAAAATAAATAAATATACCAAAGTGCTTTTGCGGTTTCCGTTATTCGCGGGGTTAATTTGTTATCTTTCATTGGTCCGGGTGTTTCAGCACGATAAAGCTGCATACCACCAATTCCAAGCATTGGCATAATAGCAACGGCTAATACAATAATCCCCATACCACCGAGCCACTGCATTTGTTGACGATAATATAGTATTGATTTTGGTAATGAATCGATATCAGTAATAACCGTTGCACCGGTTGTTGTTAATCCTGAAATGGATTCAAAAAAGGCATCAATCAGGGTCATGTTTAATTCTTCAAACATGTAAAGTGGTAGTGCGCCAAATGCGCATAACACAACCCAGAATAATACTACAATAAGAAAACCGTCACGTTTGCGCAAATCACGTTTATAATTTTTTACCGGCAGCCACAGAACCAGACCAGTGACAAGAGTTACAGCAGCAGCATGAAAAAAATGTACAAAGGCGCCGTCGAGATAAATGAATGCAACCACCATTGGCGGTACATTAGTAAGACTGAACATAACCAGAAATAATCCGAGAATACGTTGAATTACGAATATTTGCATTTTTTAATTTTAATTATATAAATGTTAAGCCAACAGAGAATAAACGTTCAATTGCTGGAATGTGTTTTTTGTCAATTACAAACAGGATGACATGATCCTCAGATTCGATAACAGTATCATGGTGTGCAATGAAAACTTTAGAACCACGAACAACAGCACCAATTGTTGAACCCTTTGGTAATTTTAATTCACTAATTGATTTACCAACAACTTTGGACGTTTTAGGATCGCCATGCGCGATAGCTTCAATCGCTTCAGCTGCGCCACGTCGAAGTGAATGAACTTTAACAACATCGCCACGCCTAATGTGTTTGAGCAAACTGCCGATTGTTGATTGTTGGGGTGATATTGCAATATCAATATCACCACTTTGAATTAAATCTACATAGGCTGTTCGATTAATCAAGGTCATGACTTTTCTTGCACCAAGTCGTTTTGCCAACATTGAGGATAATATATTAGCTTCATCATCATTGGTAAGAGCACAAAAAATATCAGTATTACTAATATTTTCCTCGATTAACAAATCTTCATCCGCTGCATCTCCTAATAAAACAATAGTGCGTTCTAATTCATTTGATATTGCCCGGGCACGAACAGGATTGTGTTCTATTAATTTTACCTGATATTGTTTTTCTAGCGCTTTAGCAGTACGAGTACCAATATTACCGCCGCCAGTGATAATAATACGTTTATACGGTTTGTCTAATCTTCTAAGTTCACTAATAACTGCGCGGATGTGTTTTTTTGCAGCAATAAAGAAAACTTCATCATCTGGTTCGATGACGGTTTCTGCGACTGGGAAAATGGCATGACCACGCCGATAAATAGCCGCAACACGGGTATCGATGCCGGGCATGTGTGAGCGTAAATCCCGTAATTCATGTCCCACTAGTGGGCCATCAAAATAGGCTTTTACAGCGACTAATTGCACTTTTTTATCAGCAAAATCCAGCACCTGTAGAGTACCGGGATGCTCGATGAGTCTTTGAATGTAATCAGTAATAATTTGTTCCGGACTGATTAAAACATCAATTGGTAAAGCATCCTGTGCAAAAATTTTTTGATGCTCCAGATATTCAACAGCACGTATACGGGCTATTTTAGTGGGAGTATGAAACATCGTGTAGGCTATTTGGCATGCGACCATATTGGTTTCATCATTATCGGTTACCGCTATGATCATATCTGCATCATCAGCTCCGGCTCGTTCTAAAACTTCCGGATAGGAAGCAACGCCTGTTACTGTTCGAAGATCCAGCCGGTCCTGCAAAGAACGTAATACAATATCATTTGTATCGACAATAGTAATATCGTTTGATTCACTCACCAGATTTTCTGCTAGCGATGCTCCCACCTGGCCGGCACCGAGAATAATAATTTTCATAATGTTATTTTAGTGTTTATATATTATTAATATTAAATTCAAAAAATATTAAAATTATAGCTTCTTTTTAGTAATACTTTTAGCATCAATACCCAATGCCCGTAATTTTCGATATAAGTGCGTTCGTTCAAGTTCGGCAATTTTAGCGACTTCGCCAACACTACCGTTTACAATACGTAAGTGGTGTTCAAAATATGCTCGTTCAAATTGATCACGTGCTTCTCGTAATGGTTGATCAAAATTCATATCAATACCAGTACCTTTTTTTAATGTGCCAAGCGCATGACTGATTTCATCTGTTGATATTTCGCTGTCACTACCGGTAATAAGTAAGCGTTGGATCAAATTTTCAAGTTCCCGTAAATTACCGGGCCAACTATGGTTTCGTAACTGGTTTTGGGCAGCAACAGAAAATTTACGATAAGGTAATTTTTCTAAATCAACATAACGCGAGACAAAATAATTTAATAATTCCGGAATATCTTCATAATGTTCTCTTAGAGCAGGAACTTTAATCGGCACAACGTTTAATTTAAAATACAAATCTTTACGAAATTTATTTTCGTCTACTCTTTCAACAAGATTATGATTTGTTGCGGCAAGAACACGCACATTAATTTTAACCGGAGTGTTGCTGCCGATGCGGAAAATTTGGCCAGTATCCAGTGCCGAGAGTAATTGCGTTTGTATGGTTGGTTCCATATCGACAATATCACATAAATACAAACTACCCCCATTGGCTTGTTCTAATAAGCCATGAGTAATTTTCCCATCAACGTCACTTCCAAATAATTCTTTTTCACCGTTTAATGTTGATAATGAGGCAACATTTACATCAATGAACGGTCGTGTTGCGCGATTACTATTTTTGTGTAAGTATCGGGCAATAACCCCTAATCCGGAGCCTGGTTCACCAGAAATCAACACCCAGGTATCATGTTTGGCTACGCGTTTAACATTTTCACGCAGGTTTTGAATAGTAGCACTTTTTCCCATCGGTTCATCAAGTGTGGTGCCATGTTGGCGTAAATCGATATTTTCCCGTTTAAGTGTATCGGACTCAAGTGCGTGTTCAACGGTTAGCAGTAATTTGGCCAATGATAACGGTTTTTCTATAAAGTCATATGCCCCCAGTCGTGTTGCTTCAACGGCGGTTTCTACGGTGCCATGGCCAGACATCATAATAACGGGCATTGGTAACACACCTGCTTCAGACCATTCCTTGAGTAATGTTATGCCGTCTACATCAGGCATCCAGATATCCAGTAATACCAGGTCGGGTCGTTGTCGTTGTTTGCATTTACGTGCTTCTTTACCATTTTCAGCAATACCAACTTCATAATCTTCATCTTCGAGAATTTCTTTTAACAGATTACGAATATCAGGTTCATCATCGACTACCAGGATATAAGGCGTATTATTTGTAGTTTTCGATGTTTCCAATGTTTCTATCGACTCTATTGTTTCATTTTTAAGCTTAACTGGTTGCATTATTTTTGCCCATATTTATATCATTATTATCGGATTCTTGAGGGCTTTCGTCTATATTATTTTTAGTTTTATCGGGTTTATCTGATGGTGCAACAATCAGAGTAGGGAAGCGAATTACAATCGAGGTACCACCAGCGGCTAAATTCTCAGCCCAAATAATAGCATTATGTTCTTCAACAATTTTCTTAACGATGGCCAGACCTAAACCAGTTCCTTTTATTTTAGTAGTAACATAGGGGTCAAATAGATTTTGTAAAACAGTATCAGTTATACCCGGGCCATTATCATTTATTTTAATTTCAACATAATTACTGTTTTGGTCGATAATCGATTGAGTACGAATCACAATTTTAGCATCTAAATTATCAGTTGACTGACAGGCATCGATGGCATTTTTAATTAAATTATGCAAGACTTGCCGTAACCGACCTGTATCAGCTTTAATTTCAGGTATGGTGAGATCAAGAACGTCCTCAAATTGTATTCCGGTATTGGTATCTTTATATAAACTTAGTAATTCGATAATTAAATGATTCAAATTGATGTTGGTGAGTTTTACTGAAGGTGTTTTTGCATATTCTGAAAATGCATTTACCATCTCTTTTAATGTTTCAACCTGGTTAATAATCGTGCTGGTCGATCTATCCAATAAGTCAGCATCTTCTATTCGATTTTTATCAAGATATTTTTGGCGCAGGCGTTCAGCAGATAATTGAATCGGGGTTAATGGATTTTTAATTTCATGTGCAAGACGCCTTGCAACTTCTCCCCAGGCAGCGTCGCGTTGCGCTTGCAGTAATGTTGTAATGTCATCAAATACCACTACATGCCCGGCATGTTTATCGTCACTGGCGGGTAATGTCGTCCCTCGACACATTAAGACCCGACGACCACCAGGACCGAACAAAGTAATTTCTTCATTCCAGTTTGCATTGTTAGAGTTTAATTTTGGTAATATAATATCAAAAAATGTATGCAAGTGAGTATTATTATCAATTATATCAATAATATCGTTCTCCAGATAATCATTTAACTTACAGGATAATATTTGTTCTGCAATGGTGTTGCTGGTTTTAATAATATTGTTTTTATCCAAAGTAATGACCCCGGAAGATAAATTTGACAGTACGGCTTCTAGATAAGATCGTTGTTCTTCAGCCTGTTTTTGACTTTGAGATGCTTCGATTTGAGCAGCAGAAATTTTATTGGTCATTTGGTTAAATGAACCCACTAAAAAACCGAGTTCATCTTTTCCGGGGACGTCCAGTTTTTTCTGATAATTACCATCAGCAACAGCGCGGGTACCTTCAACTAAATCAGAAATGGGTTGTACAAACTTGCGCGCAAAGAAAAATGCTGCCCAGACAGATGTTAATAGCGACAATAATAATACCATTGATAAAGTTAAAACAAAGACATTACGTAGTGGTTTTCGCAAAAATAATAATTCGCGGTAATGCGTAAATGTTTCGGCAACTGTTTCTGCCAGCATATTCATCCGATCGGATATCGGGTAGAGTGCTTGAACCACTCGTTGTTCGACTGCCGGGTTATAATTTGGCAATAAAATAGCAACTCGAACGTGTAAGCCAGTATCTTTTAGAGTAATAAGTTCAGTATCAGCGTTATTTTGTCGTAAATTTAATTGTGTACTGTTAGCCAGACCCGTTGGAATTAAATTGTCATGTTCAAAACTACTTGAAGCAATAATACGACCGTTCAAGTTGAATAAAGTTAATTCTGTAGCAGTACTGTCAGTGCGAAGTTCGTGCAATTTAATCGCAGTATAATCCTCTTTTACATCAACTAATTGGTTAGCGAAATTCGTAGTTTGTCGGGTTAATTCTCTCATTCTTAAGCCTAATGATGCCTGGCTTAATTCAAGTGAGTCCGAGAGTGCCTTTTCAACAGTAATGTTAAACCAGTCGTCGATACCGTAGCGTAAAAAATCCAGTGAATAATAATAAACCAGGGATACCGGTGTCAGTGATAAAATTGTTAGCATCAGTACCAGACGGGTCGTTAATCTGGAGCCGGGTTCATGATTTCGATATTGAATAATTAAATGGTATAAATTTTTAATTATTAAACCAACTAATAGAATCAGCGCGGATATATTGATAATTAATAATGTTGGATAAAGTTGACCAAAATCTGTTGTACTATAAGTTGCTTTACTCATTAAATATAATGACAATAACACCAGGGTAAACAGAATGATGATTGGTTTGCTACCAGAGAATAATTTTTTTAAGGTGTTAGTGACCATACGTACCAATCACTTTCCAGGCGCCATTCCGGAGATAAATAAGCCAGTGGTCGAATTGGACCAGGTAATGATTCAAGATCAAGATATGTCCGAAGTTTCACATAATGTGTTGAACCACTTTCTAATAATTCTAAATCGATTAAAGGTAGATTTTCAACATTACCTAATGCATCCAGTGCTGCGTCAAGAGTTGAAAAATTATTTTGATCACCACTGTTAAGATTATTTAATACGAACTTTTCGGTAAGAACATGATACAAAAGCATGTAGGTTTGTTTTAGACTTGCGATATTTTTATTCCACCACCACCGCTCTCTGTAAACTTCAATTTCCATGGTGATAAATATTGGAATCCCGTTGTTTAAGGCTCGGAGAACACCCTTGGAAAACTCATAACTAATGTGTGCATTAAAAGTATAAACCTTTTCGTTTAAGGTCGTGTTAGCACTGTTAATGGTAAATTTAGCAGCGTGTAACAATGGGCTCGAAAATAAAAAAGCAGCAAACAACAGTGTTAAGGCAAATAAATGTCCTGGTGTTTTATTTTTTTCCCTTATATATGTGGGCGTAATAAAAGCCATCCATATTCTCTCTGTTCTCTGCGTTCAGCTCATCTAGATCTTCAAATTCGGGCGACCCGGGTAAGATTTGCCGCCCTACTGACTGGGAAATCCCCCATTTAGCCTCAATTTTCTGTTCAATCGCATTTTCAGTTATTTTAATAAATTTTTCGATAAGTTCTGCGTTTTCAACAGGTAATATAGAGCATGTACAGTATAAAATCATACCCCCTGGCTTCAATAACGGCCACAAAGAATTCAAAATCTGGAGTTGGGTAGCCACTAAAGACTCAATATCCTGTTTTTGGCGTAATATTTTGATGTCCGGGTGGCGTCGAATGACACCCGTGGCACTGCACGGGGCATCTAATAGTATTCGATCAAACTGCTTTCCGTCCCACCAGGTATCAGGTTCAGCGGCATCACCTGCAACAATCGTTGCTGTTAAGCCTAAGCGCGTCAAGTTTTCTTTAATTTTGGTTAGGCGTTTGGTCGAAACATCGAGTGCTACACACTCTAATAGCGCAGCTTGCTGCTCCAGGATATGGCAGGTTTTACCACCTGGAGCAGCGCATGCGTCCAGGACTCGTTCACCTGCCTGGGCATTTAATAGCCTGGCAGCCAATTGGGGAGCCTCATCCTGAACCGACACATAACCATCTGAAAAATTCGGTAACTCTTTGACATCACACGCTTTTCCAAGTGTTAAGCCAACAGTTGAATGTTTTGTGGCAAATGATGATTTATCACTATCATCCAAAAGTTCCCGATAGCGGTTTACGTCAGTAAAGTGAGTGTTTACTCTCAGTGTCAGTGGTGCCTGCGTGTTATTAGCATTAAATATCGCTTTGGCGTTAGCTGGCCAAGCTTGTTGAATGATTGAGATTAACCATTCTGGATGAGCAAATTTTCCCTTATCAGTGAGCGTTACTTTGTCGAGAATAGTTGCTTTTTCACGTAAAAATTCTCGGAGCACACCATTAACCAGATTTTTTGCCCATACTTTGCGTAATTTTTTACAAACAGTAACAGTTTCCGAGACAGCAGCATGTTCTGCAATGCGCATATCAAGCAGCTGATAGAGCCCGATATACAGTAAAATTTCGACATCTTGGTCTTTTTTACGTAATGGTTTTTTTAATAATAACGATAAAATAACTTCAAGTTTGGGTAACCAACGACAAACACCAAAAGCAGTTGCTGATATCAGTGCCCGATGTTTTGGATCTTTGGCAGTATTGTGTTTATTTAAGGCAAAATCAAGGGAATGTCCTGACGTAATTACTTCAGTCAAAACATGGTGTACGGTAAGTCTTGGGTTCATATCAGTGTAACTGATTTTAATTATTTTTTTAGATAATACCCCAAATCTGATTGAAGCGTAACAATTGAGCAAATTAAATTTAAAAATGAGTATTGCGCTGTTTTTTAAACCATAGAATTCGAAGATGTTTTACTGAGAATTTTTTATTAAAAATCTCTGTGTACCTCTGTGTCCTCTGCGGTTTATAGTTTTGAATTTAAGACTAAAATTCAGGCAACTTCACACATATAACCTTTTTTATCACAATATGCTACCCCTTGAGGGGTTAGATAATGGATAATGCCTTTTTGGTTATTAACAGCTTCTATAAAACCTTTATCGGTTAAATAGTTTAGGGAATAGTTAACTTCAATTTCATTAAGTTCCAGAATGTCAGAAATTTGTTTTACCAACATTCCCATTTCACCATTTAATGCAATTGTTTTTATGATGATTTTAGCGAGTTTTCTTTCTGTTCCAACATTGAGAGATTTATCCGTGCTTTTACTTTCCGCAGACCAGTTATTATCAAAATTAAAATTTACATCAACTGGAACAATTTCTGGTGCTTTGGATTGTCGTTTCGATAAATAGGAATCAGATTTGTTTTTGTTTAAATTTCGGAAATACAGCACTGTAAGTGGAATTGCAGCGATTAAAAATACTACAGTAATCCAGGCAAAAATTTCACTTATATTGAATGTGTCCATCCTGACATCCATTTCTTTCGGTTATTGTTAAATGTAGCGGTTATTATATGTTAAGTAATACTAATGCGAAATGGCTTATAAACAATTTTTAAATAAACGTTAATAAAACTTATAGCATTTGAGTAAAATTTAGAATAGATCTAAAATATTCTTTATTTTTAGTTTAGTATAATTAAATTTAATGGATAAGGTTGAGAACTGATTGGCAAAATATAAAAGCAAAAGTATGAAGTTAGTATTGTTTGATATGGACGGTACAATTATTGACCCAAAATTGGGTTTTGTTCGATGCATAAATTATGCATTAAATGCCATGGACGAAGAGCCGGTTCCCGAGTCTGAATTAGTACAATATATTGGACCACCGTTAGACTATGCTTTTAAGAATATTGTAACAAATTGCAGTGATGATTTTGTAATGAAATGTGTTGCAAAATATCGAGAGCGTTATCTTGATATTGGCTGGCAGGAAAACCATCTTTATCAAGGTATCGATAAGATATTACAAACGCTGCAAGCAGATAATTATACTCTTGCAATTTGTACATCACGACGAACAGATTTGGCATTAAAAATTATAAATTTTTATGGATACAATTCTATTTTTAGTGAAGTGTATGGCGCTGATATTGGTGTAAAAAAATCAACATTGGTCGAAAATTTAATCACCCAGAAAAAATTTACCGCCGATAGTTGGTTGATTGGTGATAGAAGCTTTGATATTAATGCGGCAAAATTAAATGGTTTACATTCTATAGCGGTGTTGTGGGGTTATGGATCTAAACAGGAACTTGAAAATTGTTCACCAGATTTTTATGTATCAAAACCAAATGAAATAATAGGGATAATAAAGAATCATTTTTAGTTTAAATCTATTTATCAAAATATAAGGGATAATATGATGAATAAAATAATATTTTTAAAATTACAGATGCTGATTATTAGTAGTATTCTGGTAACCTCAAGTCAAGCCGTTGCTGATGATATTAAGATTCTTGATTTGGAGAACCCCGAAATAAAATCTGACAATAAACCCCCACCTGTAAAAAAAGCAGCACTGGATCAAATTAAACCGGATTTAAAAGTATTGTATAAAACTCAAAACTTAACACCAGAAGCTGCCCTGGTGGTAGCTCAAGCAGCAATGAAAAATTGTCGGGAATCCGGTTACCAGGTTAGTGTCGCTGTTTTGGACAAAGGTGGTATTGTTCAAGTATTACTTCGTGATCGACTCGCCGGAAATAAAACTCCTGACATAGCAGTTTTAAAAGCACAAACTGCACTTAGTTTTAAAGCATCAACATCATCACTTGCAAATTCCGTGCTTGAGAATAAAAACCTTGATGCGGTTAAAGATGTTCCTGGTGTTCTATTTTTAGCAGGTGGTGTTAACATTTCTGCTGCGGGTTCCATTATTGGTTCAATAGGTGTTTCAG
This sequence comes from Thiohalomonadales bacterium, assembly GCA_048060815.1. Taxonomy (GTDB): domain Bacteria; phylum Pseudomonadota; class Gammaproteobacteria; order UBA6429; family Thiohalophilaceae; genus CAYQUC01. The sequence continues at coordinate 11,946 of JBGMQW010000003.1, forward strand.
GTGCACCAGATTCAAAATTTGATGAACGTTGTGCGATTATCGGGTTGAAACCTATTGAAGGTTTGCTGGAATTTTCTGAGTAAAAATTAAACGTATCAATTTAACATTAATATAAATTCGAATTCATCAATAAATTAACCCAAAGTTTTACACCAAAAAATTGATCCATATCATGACTGTTTCAATGATTTTCCACACTTTCTCTATTATGTGCATACTTATAGTCATGCTTGAAAAAAGGAGGAGGTTGTTATGAAAAATATTATTAAAGCAACTGTGCTAAATTTGAGTTTATCAATTGTTGTTATTGCGATTGCCGGTTGTGCGGAAACGAATAATAAAGAACAAGCAAATATAAAGACACCATATCAAAGTAATGCATTTATCAGTGGTTCTGTAGAGGGGGGCAAATATGTTGCGATGGATAAATCGTTTGCAATAAATCTTCCCTATAAAAAAGGAACACGTGAATATGATTTAATGGAGATAGATGAATTTTATCATGAAAAAGGTGCTAGTGTTGTCTTTGGTGAGATAGGTAAAAATAATAATATATTTAATTTGGAAATAGTAAAATTTAATAATGAAAATTCATTTGATGATGAGTCGGTAAAATTACTGACGAAATACAGTAATGATTTATACCGAAACTATCGTTCTAAACCAAGAATATTAAAAAAACATCGAATGCAAATTAATGGTTATAATACAATTTATTGGACTTTGTTACAAAAAGTGGCACCCCAAAATGTACCCGGTCTGAATTATGGTTTAGTGAATCATCAGGTATTTGCGATTAATTTAAATAAAAAAATAGCATTTCTCTGGGTTCAAAAAACCGCAAAAAAAGACAATAATCAAAATAACATTGTATCCGCATTTGATTTTGCTGCGTCATTAATTGTTCCAAACTACAATAATGATATGAAGTTATTATCATCTTTAGAGTAATTCTGGTTTAACGCGCTTCAAAATATTTCATTAATCAGAAATGTTTTGAGGTTGATAATTTATATTTAAAATGAAAAAATCTGCTTGCCTCTATGTCCTCGGCGGTTAATGGGTTTTGAATTAGTTTCATTAAAACTCAAATATATTCAATGCAATCCTGTCCCAGCTAACTTAAAATACCAATAACTACAATCCTGTTAACCCCCTCTCCCTCTGGGAGAGGGCTGGGGTGAGGGTAATTTTTATCCACTCCAGCCTTCTCTAATTGGAAGAAGAAATGGCTACAAATAAGGCCATTAATATTCTGGTAAATAACGAAAATGACAAAATTCTGGAGTGAGTTGACCTCGCAATTGCACCCGTATGAAGCAGGTGAGCAACCACAAGATCAACAATATTTAAAGCTAAACACTAATGAGAATCCTTATCCACCATCTCCAAAGGTAGTATCTCGAATAAAGGAATTTGTTACAGATTCATTACGTTTATACCCCGATCCCGACGCTTCTAAATTAAAAAACGCAATTTCAGAATTGTATTCTGTTGATAGCTCTAATATATTTGTTGGTAATGGATCTGACGAAGTACTGGCTTTATCGTTTATGGCATTTTTCAAGCAGAAGCAAGCAATTACATTTCCTGATATCAGTTATAGTTTCTATCCGGTTTACTGTAATTTATTCGAAATAAAATACAATTGTTTTAATCTAAATTCAGATTTTGAAATTAATATTAACACTATTCCAAAATCGAATGGCGGTATTATTTTTCCTAACCCTAATGCACCAACAAGTCTTTATCTTGAAACTTCCAAAATTGAATTACTGTTAAAGCAGCATAATAATACTGTTATAATTGTAGATGAAGCTTATATTGATTTTGCTGGAGAAAGTTGTATTTCATTAATTGACAAATATCCAAATTTGTTAGTCATTCAAACATTGTCAAAATCCCGTTCACTAGCAGGCCTACGAGTTGGGTTTGCAATTGGTAATAGTAACTTGATTGATGGTTTAGAACGAGTTAAAAATTCGTTTAACTCCTACCCGTTAGACTTACTTGCAATTGAAGGCGCGGTAGCTGCTATAAATGATACACAATACTTTAATTCTTGTTGCGAAAATATTGTAGCAACTCGAGAATGGCTTATAACAGAATTAAAAAAACTGTCTTTTAATGTTTTGGCTTCAAAAACAAATTTTGTTTTTGTAAAACACAAAACAAAATCAGCAAGTAGTTTGTATAAAAAATTAAAGCAACAAGGTATTTTGGTTCGTTATTTTGACAAACCAAAAATTAATGAATATCTAAGAATTACGATTGGTTTACGTGAAGATATGGAAATTTTTTTAAACAAACTCAAAATTCTATTAACAGACTAATTTGTTAATTTTAATTTAACTGTAAGAGCAAATAACAAACTTAATTCGTTAAAAATCACTTTACTATTCAGATTTAATTTCATAATTAAATTTACATTTCTTTACTTTTCATTATTGTTCAATATAATTAATAGAAGTGTTAAATACTAAGTTCCATATAAGAAAAATCACACTATTCGAACATGTCGTCACCCTGAGTTAACGGTTATTTTTTTAATGGTGTCTAATCTTTCAACGCAAGATTTGCATCCATGGCTAAATAAATGAATTTATAGATCGGAGATAATAATGAAACTTGTACTGGTTTGTTTGTTACTTGTTTATTCCATAATCAGTTTTGCACACGAAAAAAAATTTGAAAATGGTTGGACAAGTATAATGCATGAAGATTTTGTCGATTATTGTGTAGACTCGGCGGTGAATAAAAATATTAAATATTTAATTGATAGAAAAGTAATGACAGTTGGTTCTGAGCAGTATGTGCGAATATTAAAAAAAGTGAAGCAACACCAGTCTTCGGTTTGTGAATGCACTCATAATAAAATAATGGAAGTTTATCATTATGATGAAATTCCCAGGATGATGAGAGATAAAACGAATATTATACAAATCGCTCAAGAATGTAGTGAGCAAATTTTAAGCAGTACTAATAAATCAAAGTAATTGACAGTAAAGAGGTCGAAGTGCTTTAAAATCAACCAAGGTGAACGAAAATAATTTATTGCTAAACACTATAAATAAATTGTGTCGCGTGAGTTGTAAGCGTAAATTAAAGTACGTACTTGATTTAATTAGCTTTTAAATTTTTTTTAGAATTAATCATTTTCGGTTTGATCTGGAACTTCATCATTATTAAATTCAGTATCTTCAGTTTCATTTTCAGGTAGGTCATCATTATCACTTAATTCCGGCATTTCATTTTCAGGGACGTCATCATCACCATCTAACTCTGGCATTTCATTTTCAGGGACGTCATCATCACCGTCTAACTCTGGTATTTCATTTTCAGGTAGGTCACCAATTCCATCTAATCCCGGGTTATCAATTTGCGTAGGATTTTCACCGGTACCATCTTGTACCGACTGAATACCAGTACTCACGATATCTAAATCATAATCATCTGGTGTTTCGAGTAAAACAAAATCCAGTTCTTCGTTATCTA
>JBGMQW010000003.1:15540-35841 GCA_048060815.1 Thiohalomonadales bacterium
AAATCATAATCATCTGGTGTTTCGAGTAAAACAAAATCCAGTTCTTCGTTATCTAATGTAATAGTAATGACATTTTTTTTGATAACATCATCCAATGGTAATAATGAAAGATTTTTAACACAATCAAACCCGGAAGGGTCAACAGAGTATTGATCTGACGAGCAGGATGTTGCTGTTCGAGTTATTTTAACCGTATAAATTATATCATTTATGCGTTCAATTTTTTGCTGTAGTTTATAATCAGATTTGTTCGTGATTACAATGGACTGCCAGCATTCATGGCTATATTTTACGGTAGTAGTTTGAGTAACAGGATCACTCCAGGTAATCTTTTGCGCTTTGGCTTTATGGCAATGTAATGCTTTATTTTTGAAGATTTTTAAAATTTTCCATTTTACATTTGAAGTGAAACCAGGAAAGGTAGTTTGAGTGGTCTGAATTTTATTAATATGCTTTTCGATAGTATCCTGGAATTGAGAATAAGATATATTTTTAAGCTCAATATCAAGTGTTTTTTGATCATACAATGATTTTTCACATTCATAATTAATACAATTATGGCTTGTCGAAGTAGAATAATTTGCAAGAGTAGGTTGTTGTGCAAAGCATATACTTAGTATAGAAAATGATAACAAAATCAGAACTAATTGAGTGATTTTGTTATGTATAATTATTTTATCCATGATTAAATAAAATCGTATGTCCTTATGCAATTAATTTAATAAAATCCAATCCATATAGTATCAAGTTATTAAAAGAAAATAAAAGGCAAAAACCTTTATTTTCGAGAGATCCAGTCTTTTTGGTAAGATTAGTATCCGTTGGAATTAGTAATTATTAAAACGTGAATATTGTTTTGTTGTTCTCTTTTTGTACGCAAGTACGATATAATGTTTCCTCGATATAATGATCAATAATTATTCAAATAGCGAGTAGTTTTATGGAAGATTCAATTAATCATCTTGGACAAATTGTTGGCGCAACAGTAGTTGATTGGGTAGCACCAAATTTTCCAACATTAGATATATTACCAGGTCACTATTGTAGTGTAGTCCCTCTGGATATTGAAAATCATGCAAAGGCGTTATTTGAATCCTATCAGGCTGATAAGCAAGGACGAATGTGGACATACCTGCCATACGGGCCATTTAATTCGGCCGAAGAATATGCGAGATTATTAGAAAAATTAATAACTCAACCCGATCAACAGTTTTATTCCGTTGTTGATATGAAAACAAAAAATGTTTTAGGTATTGCAGCTTATTTACGAATCAACCCGGATGCAGGCTCAATTGAAGTGGGGCATTTAAGTTATTCACCTTCACTTCAAAAAACAACAATTGCAACAGAAGCAATGTATTTAATGATGAATAAAATATTCGAAATGGGGTATCGACGTTATGAATGGAAATGTAATTCATTAAATGAGGCATCTAAGTCTGCGGCATTAAGATTAGGGTTTCAATTTGAAGGTGTTTTTCGACAATCAATGGTGATCGATGGTCGTAATCGGGACACGGCATGGTATTCGATTATTGATTCTGAGTGGACAATGTTAAAACCGATGTTTAATAGTTGGTTATCTGAATCTAATTTTGATGCGAGTGGAACACAACTTAAAAGTTTATCTGAATTTGTGAAATTTTAAATTTAATTATTACTTGGAGTAAATTTTTTGGCTTATACTGGCAGTTGTTTATGCGGCAAAATAAAGTTTGAAATAACCGGCATAATTAACGATATTATCATGTGTCATTGTTCGTTGTGTCGCAAGGCACAGGGTAGTGCCTTTGCTACCAATGCAAATGTAGCAACAAAAGATTTTCAGTTTATAAGTGGTGAAGATAACATGACAGGATTTGAAGCAACTCCGGGTCAAACAAAGTTATTTTGTAAAACTTGTGGCTCCCCGATTGTGAGTAAACAAGTTACTCTTCCTGATATTATTAGAATTCGCCTAGGTTTAATTGAATCTGAAATAACCGAACGTCCAATTGCACATACTTATATGAATTCAAAAGCAAATTGGGAAACTATTTGTGATGATTTACCAAAATATGATAACTATCCAGTGACTCGTAACAAATGATTTTAAAATTATAGAAAGTGACTAGTTGTAGACATTTTTGCGATTAATTTCATTTTTAACTGTTTTAACCAATTGAAAAAAAAATATATTTCATAGACAATTTACCCAGGAAAATTAATTATTGTAAGGCATTTTACAAGGTTACTTGTTTATTATAATTATTAATTTAAGTACTAATTTGAAAGCAGGAAATAAGGGAAAAGGAATATGAACAGATTATTCAATACGTCGTTAATTTCATTAGCTCTATTATCGTTAAGCTCATTATCAATCGCTGAAATTCCACGCAGCTCATCACCGGATGGTGCTTTAGCATATATTATTAGTCCAACAACCGGTTCAACAGTATCACCTAAATTTACGGTGAAGTTTGGTTTACGCGGTATGGGCGTTGCACCAGCTGGTGTCGCAAAAGCAAAAACCGGGCATCATCATTTAATTGTGGATGGTAAATTACCTGCATTTAATCAGCCTATGGGTAAAGATGTAAAACATTTTGGTGGCGGTCAAACTGAAGTAGAGTTAAATCTTTCTAAAGGCGTTCATACATTACAATTGATAATGGGAGATAAATCGCATATCCCGCATAATCCACCAGTTGTGTCCAAGAAAATTCAAATTACTGTAGAGTAATAATTATTTAGAGTGTAGTAATTTTTAGCGTATATTACATTCTAAAGGATTAACAGTAGATGACAGGAGCTACGCAGAGTTTTTCTTTGCGGTTCATAGAATGTTGTCTGCGTAATAGTAATTTTTAAATTACAAAAACACATTACCAACGGCAACTAGCTTTGCCTGGCCATTTAAAAAATCTGCAGTAGACATCGGTTTACTGCCAACGCGTTGTAAATTTAAAATTGAAATTGCATTTTTGCCACAAGCGACAGTAATTTCATTTTTGTCCACTGCTAATATTGTTCCAGGTTTTTTATTTAATGGGCTAACGTTACTTTTAGTAGCTTGCCATATTCGAATCACTTGATCCTTAATATTGGATTGCGCAACCGGCCAGGCATTAAATGCGCGAATCTGCAATAAAATCTCGTCGGCAGTTTTGGACCAATCAATTTTAGCTTCAGACTTAGACAGTTTTGTTGCATAACTGCTTAATTCATCGTGTTGTTTTTCAGGTTTTAATGCGTTATTTTGTAGTGTCTTTAATGTTTCCAGAATTAATGGCCCACCTATTAATGCCAATTTATCGTGTAAGCTACTGGCGTTATCGTCGGGGCTTATGTCGCAAATTACTTTATTCAACATACCACCGGTGTCCAGCCCCTGATCCATTTGCATAATGGTAATTCCGGTTTGCGTGTCACCAGCCAGAATTGCACGTTGAATTGGAGCGGCGCCACGCCAGGCAGGTAATAATGATGCATGAATATTAAGACAACCATAACGTGGAGTGTTTAACACTGCTTCAGGTAATAACAAGCCATAAGCAGCCACGATTAAAACATCGACCTGGTAATCATTGAGTTTCTTAATGTCGTCGGGGGATTTAAAATTTATTGGTTGCTCAACCGGAATATGGTGTTGCAGAGCTAATACTTTAACCGGGCTTGCCTGCAACTTTCGACCGCGTCCCTTGGGTCGGTCTGGCTGGGAATACACCGCAACAATATCATGGTGTGATTTAATTAGATCACCAAGCGCAACTGCTGCAAAATCAGGTGTACCTGCAAAAATAATTCTTAGCGGTGTAGTCATTATTTATTAATTGACAATAGAGATTGTGTTTTAAGAATTAAATTATCCGGTTTCATTCATTTTTTGTGATTTTAGTAATTTTTTTATGATACGACTGCGTTTCATTTCACTCAAATAATCCACAAATAACTTACCAATTAAATGATCCATTTCATGCTGGATACAAACAGCGAGTATACCATGGGCGTCAATTTCAATTTTAGTGTTTTCGACTGTTTGTGTTTTTACAACGATATGCTCAGCCCGTTCAACAGGCTCATAAATGTCTGGAACAGAAAGACAACCTTCATCCGATATTTCGGTGCCGTCCAGGCTAATGATTTCAGGATTAATCAGGACTAGAGGGTTATTTTTGTCCTCAGAAATATCAATAACGATGATCCGTAAATGGACATTAACTTGTGTTGCAGCAAGACCAATACCGGGTGCTTGATACATGGTGTCGAGCATATCGTTAATAAGTTGCCGAATTTCTCTATTAATAGCAGAAACAGGTTTAGCCTTGATTCGAAGTCGTTTATCGGGGTAGTGGAGTATATTTAAAACTGACATACATTTTTAGCATATTTTATAAACAAGTTTAGAAAAAGCTGCTAACATTATGAACATAATACTGAAAAGAATAGTAGCGAACAGCAAAATCGGGTCTCAAATTAGCAATTTAATTTAACTGACAGCTCAAATTAATTAATGAACTGCCGTTATATACTTATTATAGAATAATTAAGGCATTAATTGCTAAATTCAATAGATAGGCTGTTATACGAGGATTACCCATGTACGACGATTATAAACTCGGTCAGAAATTGTCACAATTTACATTGATTCTAACTTTTGCTAGTACCTTGAGCTTAATTTCATGTAGTTCTGCACCAAAAGAGACCCCTGCTCCTGAAGTGATACCACATTCTGAACCTGTCCAACAAAAGTTTACCCCTGCTGAAGTAGAGGTTATTAATTCTGATGTGTTAAAGCCCGATCAACCAGAACGCTACGTGGTTAAAAAAGGCGATACTTTGTGGGATATAGCGGAAACTTTCTTAAAAAGTCCATGGTTATGGCCTGAAATGTGGCATATTAACTCTCAAATTCGTAATCCGCACCTAATCTATCCGGGTGATGTCATACTGTTATATTATGTCGACGGTAAACCTTATCTGACCCTGGAAGGTTCAGCCGGGTCACGTCCAACTCTGCCTGCCGGGGTGGGTACAGTTAAGTTAAAACCAACCATTCGTTATGAGAATTTAAATCAGGCGATTGATACATTACCCCGAAGTGCAATTGCGGCTTTTATATCGAATCCCCGAGTATTAAGCAAAAAAGAATTTAAAAATGCGCCTTATATATTTTCAAGCATGGAAACACATTTGATTAATGGTCAGAATGATCGGGTTTATGTCCGTAATGTGAAAGATGAGCAGCAAATTGAATATATCGTAGTGCGTAAAGGTGACGCATATATTGATCCGGATACAAATGAAGTTTTAGGTTATGAAGCACAAGATGTTGCTGATGCACGAATGGTACGCGTTTCGGATCCATCAACAATCATTATCACCAGGGCGCGTAAAGAAGTATTAACGGGTGACAATATAATTCCTCACCTGGAACAACAGATAAATTTCAATTTTTTTCCACGAGCACCACTTCAGAAAGTTGATGGTAAAATTATCGCGGTATACGATGGTTTAACGATGATTGGTCAGTATAATGTCGTTATTTTAAATCGTGGTGAAAAGCAAGGCATTGAAGTTGGCCATGTACTTGCTGTTTATCAAGCCGGTACTCGGGTACGTGATTTTAAAACGGGTGACAAGGTCTTATTACCGGAAGAACGTGCAGGACTGTTAATGGTTTTTCGAGTATTTGAAAAACTAAGCTTTGGTTTGATTATGGAATCTCAACGTGCTTTAAAAGTCTATGATGCAGTTCGTAACCCCTGACATGAAAATAAATTCACTTTAAATTTATTAAATTTAAAGGCCGGTACAAAATTTGTACCGGCTTTTTTTATGGATAAAGCACGCTATAATGAAGTATTTTGTAATGTAATACGCTTATAATTAATATAATTATATTCAGGAATTTATTCTGGTCATTTACATATGCTAACTACCGAACAGCAAGAGTACTATCGTCCCTGGCTAATGCTTGCTAAAACGCCAGGAGTGGGTACAAAAACATATAGTACGCTTCTCCAGCAATTCGGCTCACCGGATGCCGTGTTTCAGGCAAGTACAGATGATCTCGCTGCTATTGGCTTAAAGTCAAAATCGCTTAATTTTTTGAAATCACCAGATTGGTCACAGGTCGATGCTGATTTTTTATGGGCTGAACAAGAATTAGCTCATATTTTGACCTTAAATGACGAGCACTATCCCAAATTACTTCGAGAAATACCCGATCCCCCACCAGTACTGTATGTTTATGGTCAAATATCCGCTTTATCACTAAACCCATTTGCCATGGTAGGTTCCAGGAACCCGAGTAGCTCCGGTACTGAAACCGCTTTTGCATTTGCTAAACATCTTGCCACCATGGGTTTTAGCATTGTTAGTGGTTTGGCGCTCGGAATTGATGCGGCGAGCCATGAAGGCGCATTAGCTGCAAATGGTGTCACCATCGCTGTGACCGGTACGGGCTTGGATAGGGTATATCCTGCTAAAAATAAAGGAATCGCACATCAAATACCCGAGCGGGGTGCATTAGTGAGCGAATTTCCACCCGGAACGGCACCCACAGCGGGTAATTTTCCACGCCGAAATCGCATTATTAGTGGACTCAGTTATGGTGTTTTGGTGGTGGAAGCAGCACTTAAAAGTGGCTCATTAATTACCGCGCGTCTGGGTGTCGAGCAAGGTCGAGAGGTATTTGCCGTCCCGGGATCAATTCATCAACCGCAAGCAAAGGGTTGTAACGCATTGATTCGAGAAGGTGCTAAGCTAGTAGAGACCGCACAACATGTACTAGAAGAGTTTCAAGGTATTGGATCTGTGATGTTGGACAATTTATCACAGCAAAATTATGGTATTAGTGAAGAGCGGCAGGAACTAGTTGATGAAACTGTCGGTTTAGACGAAGATTACCAAAAAGTACTGGATGTCATCGGTTTTGAACCAACTTCGGTAGATAAGGTCATAGATAGGAGTGGATTGACTGCAGATGCAGTTTGCTCCATGCTATTGGTATTAGAATTGAGGGGTTACATTAATTCAGCAATTGGGGGAGGTTATTCTAGAGCATCATCAAATCTTGAAAAATAATTAAGTAATCACAAGGGGGTAATAACAATGAAAGAAACAATATTAGATGTATTAATGTACCTGTTTGAAAATTACATAAATGATGAAATTGAATTTGATCCAACAGAAGACAAGTTGCGATTAGAATTAAAAAATGCCGGGTTTCGTAAGGGCGAAATCAGTAGAGCGTTTGATTGGTTAAGTGGCTTATCAAACCATAGTGAATTATGTGGCCATAATGTTGCTTGTAATGCAACTTCAATGCGCCTATATACAGAATTTGAAATTGAAAAACTCGACACCGAATGCCGTGGTTTTATTTTGTTCCTCGAACAAACCGGCATGTTAGATCATCATTCACGTGAAATAGTCATTGATCGAGTGATGGCACTGGATTTTGATGAAATTGATATGGAACAATTAAAATGGGTGATACTCATGGTATTGTTTAATCAACCTGGAAGTGAAGCCGCATTTGCATGGATGGAAGACAAAGTATTTGAAGAAGAATCTGGAAGTTGTTTACACTAATTTTATGATAATAAATTAGCAGGTTAAAATACAGATTTATATCTGATTAATCCTGGCTCAATAATATAAATAATAATAATTGAGTCAAATAACTAATTTATGAATGTAAATTAGGAGTCTGTAAAACAAATGGCAATAGAAAGAAGTTTAGTAGTTGTAGAATCACCGGCGAAAGCGAAAACCATCAAAAAATACCTGGGCAAAGGTTTTGAGGTTCTAGCGTCGTATGGCCATGTTCGTGATTTACGTCCTAAAGAAGGTGCTGTAAAACCCGATGAAAATTTTGCAATGGTCTATGAAGTCATCGAAAAAAATGAGAAACACGTCGATGCCATTGTTAAAGCATTAAAAAAAGCAAAAAACCTCTATCTCGCAACTGATCCGGATCGCGAAGGTGAAGCCATCTCATGGCATTTATACGAGCTACTAAAAGATCGCGGCTTATTAAAAGATAAAAATATCAGCCGTGTTGCGTTTCACGAAATTACTAAAAAAGCTGTTAACGAAGCAGTTGCAAATCCACGTGAATTATCCCAAGAACTGATTAATGCGCAATTAGCGCGTCGAGCACTCGATTATCTGGTGGGCTTTAATTTATCACCATTACTCTGGAAAAAAATCAGGCGCGGTTTATCCGCAGGACGAGTTCAAAGCCCCGCGCTTAGGATGATAGTTGAACGTGAGTTGGAGATTGAAAAATTTGAACCCAAAGAATACTGGACTGTTGAGGCCGATTTAAAACACGGCAAAGCCGATTTTCTGGGAAAGTTAACCCATCTCGGTGGTAACAAATTAAAACAGTTTGATATTAACGATATCAAAAAAGCCGACAAAGCCGAAAAAGAAATTAACAAAGCGGCTAACGGTGAATTATTAATTAGCAAAGTTACCAAACGTAAACGCAAACGTAATCCATCTGCACCATTTACCACCTCAACCTTACAACAGGAAGCATCACGTAAACTGGGTTTCTCGGCCAGTCGAACCATGCGAGTTGCCCAGCAAATATATGAAGGCATCGAAATTGATGGTGAAACAAATGGTTTAATAACTTATATGCGAACTGATTCGGTAAATCTGGCTCAAGAAGCATTAGATGACATTCGGAGTTTTATAGGCGAGAAATACGGTGAAAAAAATGTGCCTGAGCAACCACCAATCTATAAAACCAAGGCTCGCAACGCACAGGAAGCACATGAAGCTATTCGTCCGACTTCAATTCGAATCGTGCCCAAAGAAATTAAAAAACATTTATCAAAAGATCAACATCGCTTATATGATTTAATCTGGAAGCGAACCATTTCCAGTCAAATGATTCATGCTACCATGGATACCGTAGCCGTTGATTTAACTGCTGGTGACAAGATTACTTTTAGAGCCAATGGTTCAGTCATTGTTGATCCCGGTTTTATGGCTGTCTATCAGGAAAGTACGGATGACAATAAACACCAGGAAGATGATGGCATACTTCCAGCAATGGAAGAAGGTGAAATAGTACAATTAAAAAAAGTACGTCCGGAGCAACATTTTACCGAACCACCACCACGTTTTACAGAAGCAAGTTTAGTCAAGACCCTGGAAGAATACGGCATTGGTCGACCATCAACTTACGCTTCTATTATTTCAACATTACGCAATCGCGAATATGTTGAGTTAGAGAAAAAGCGTTTTACACCAACCGATGTTGGTCGAGTAGTCAATCGCTTTCTGACCATGCATTTTACCAAATATGTAGATTATGATTTCACTGCAAAACTCGAAGATGAGCTCGACGAGGTCAGCCGTGGCGAAAAAGACTGGATACCATTATTAAAAGAATTTTGGTACCCGTTTAAAGAATTATGTGATGACAAAGAAGCCAATGTCGATCGCAAGGATGTCACCCATGAAGCAATGGATGAGAAATGCCCAAAATGCGAAGCACCATTATCAACTCGTTTAGGCCGGCGGGGTCGTTTCGTTGGTTGCACAGCATATCCAGAATGTGATTACACACGTAATGTTGGTGACGATGCCGATACCGAACCCGAAACAGTCGATCGCAAATGTCCTGACTGTAATTCTGATTTAATTATCCGACATGGTAAATACGGAAAATTCATTGGCTGCAGTAGCTACCCGGATTGCAAACATATCGAACCTTTAGAAAAACCCAAAGACATGAAAGTAAAATGTCCAGAATGTCATAAAGGCACTATGTTAATGCGCAAATCACGCAATGGTAAAATTTTCTATTCCTGTGAACACTACCCAACCTGCACCTATGCAGTTTGGAACGAACCCCTGGAAGAAACCTGTCCGGATTGTGGCTTCCCCATGCTCACCTTAAAAACCACCAAACGCCGCGGCACCGAAAAAGTCTGCCCTCAAAAAGATTGTAAATTTGTTGAAGGTATCGAACTAGAAGAAACCGATGAAACAGAAAGTGAAGAAGAATAGTTTGTCTTTCATAAATTGTCTATTCCAATGTAATATTTGGCTACGGAATCTAGGTTAAACGATATTAAAAAATCAAGTGATGTGTGACCGTGCTTGGCCACACACCCTTGATACTTCCTCACTTATTCGTTTAGATCGTGATTAGTAATAATCGCGACCATTAATTTCACCATCGGGTTGTTGAATGTTCAGGTGTGGGTTTATGACAGGTACCATCACATTTTTGAAGTGCGACATAAGAATTGTTCTGATGTTTACCTGGTCTAAATTTACTCGCATGACAACCAGCACAAGAAGGGATCAGTGATTTTGCAGGTGGTCGACCAACATCACTTTGACTATTTGTGGTATGACATGAGCTACAACGATAGCGACTATGATTACGAGGGAAACTACCGGAATGATTGTACTTTGTCGTTTTAAAGGTGGTACGACTGGTATGGCAGAGATCACATTGTAAACTAGTATTAAAATGTCCCGCATTTTTACCAATGGCTTTTTGATTGTTATGACAGGTTGAGCATTGACCTGTTACGTTACTGTGGTCAAATCGTGCACCGGACCAGGTTTTAAAACCTCGATGGCAAGAATCACAAGTGTTACTACTTGCAGGATGATTATTAGGTTTACCGCGTTTTTTAGCTGCAGTAGCACTAAAATGACAAGTGATACAGGTAGTTGATACTTGATCATGGTCCATGTTTGCATTGCGCCAATTTGTTTTTCGAGGATTATGACAAGCTTCACATAAATTATTGGTCGTTATATGGTTTGCGCTTTTTGATAAACCAGCTGTACTGCCATTATGGCAACTTACGCAACCGTTGGAGATATTGGTATGATCAATACGTGCACCTTTCCAGGATCGAAAATTAGTATGGCAATTTTCACATAAATTACTACTTTTGGTATGATTAGAGGGTTTGCCACGTTTCCTGCTCGCAGTTGGATTATTATGGCACTGAACACAATTTCCGCTTACATTATCATGGTTAAACCGGGCACTTTTCCAGGATCGAAAATTAGTATGACAAGTTTCACAGACATTACTGCTAGCGGGATGGTTTGACGGTTTACCACGTCGCTTACTTGCTGAAGGATTATTATGACATTGAATGCAATTCCCACTTATTGTTGCATGATCAAAGCGTAGTATTTTCCAGCGTCGGGTGTTGTGGCAAGAAGCACAGTCATTATTAGTTGGTATATGACCTGCTTGTTTTCTTGCAGCGGATTTATAATTACCGTTATGACATGAAAAACAAACACCCGTTACTGAACTATGATCCATTCGAACAACAAACCATGATTTTACCAAATGGCAATTATCACAAGTGTTATCACTTGGAATATGATTAAAAGATTTTATTGAACTGGAAATAGAATTTTGACTACCATGACAGCTAAAGCAGGTTTTCGGTGTCCCTTTAAAAACGCCAGTTTGATGGCAAGTGGAACATCTTAGCTTACGATGCGCACCATCAAGTGGAAAACCAGAACTGTAATGATCAAAATTATCAGAAATTTTAGCTGCATTGGCAATTTCGAATTGATTCAACAAGAAAAAACTGAATAGAATTTGTAAAGTTACAATTAATTTAAAGTTTTTGGTGAAAAAAGAAATTTTAGCCAATGAATCTGTCATAAATTTTAAATCCTTTTATGAAATTATTATTTTTACGAGGGCGTAATAATAAATAAAAAGGAAATAAATAATAAAACATGCGTCACAAAAAAATTTTATATAGTGATAAGCAAGTCACAATAAAACGAATAAACTATGCCAAATTTACTTTTGTTAAGCTTTGTAAAATATAAATTAACAAAATTAGTGTAAGTTAGATAATCTGTGATATTAACGCACACAACTGTATTGCACCTCTTGCGTATCAAGAAATTCTTCAGCTTGAGCGCCGTGTAAAATTGCCAGGGTTGCCATTATTCCTGCATCTGTGCAGGTTTCGGCTACCACCGTGACAGTATGTGGTGCATTTTGTATTGGCCAACCAGTATGTGGATCGAGAATGTGGCTGTAGCGTTTACCATCTTTTAGTAAAAAACGCCGTACATCACCACTGGTTGCAACGGCTCCCTGTGCAAGTTCAAACTGTTTAATTGCAACTTTGTTATTTGTTACTTCTGGAGCCGAAGGATCTTCGACACCAATATACCAACCTTTGCCATTTTTACGGGGCCGTGTTACGACCAGGTCACCGCCAAAATTAAGTAATATACTGACTTCGCTGTGTTCTTTGAGTATTAAAGCTGCTCGATCTACGGCATATTCTTTGCCAATACCACCGAAATCAATTTGCATTTTTTCAGGCATTGTTAACTCAGGGCGTGACCAGTTTATTTTTTGCCAGCCAACATACTTTAAAACCTCAGCCACTTTTTGTTGGTTTGGTATTTTATCACTGCCATCAAAACACCAGGCTTCACGTAACACACCGGAGGTAATGTCAAACATACCTTCACTGAGTTCATAACATTGTTGTGCATAATCGAGTAGGTCGGCTGTTTCGTTATCAACGTTCACCGTAGCGCCTTTGGCATTATTAATTTTGTAGACGATATTATCCGTTCGATAACGACTAAATTTTTGTTCGATACGTTTTGCTTCTTGCTGGGCTAATTCTGTTAATTGTCTGGCTGTTTTGGCTTGAGTAACTTCAATCAATAATTCACATGGACTGGCCATCGCACTAAAACGACCAATCCAGTGATCTTTTGATTTTTCAAGTGTGACATTCATCTTGATGATGTTATTTTTATAAATTAATTAGCTTATTGTAACTAGTCAGTATATTTTTAATATGAAATTTAAAACCAATAACTGCGGAGGACACAGAGATACGCAGCGTTTTTAATAGTTTAACAAAAATACGTTTAAAAAGGGGGATGATGAAATCGCAGCATCGATAATCCGATGCTACGAATAACTTTGAGTAATGAATTAGAATACAGTATTATAACCAAACTGTAAGATTATGGCGTCGACATCGTCAAAGGGCGCATCGCTATTTTCACTTTGTTGTGTCATTTTTTCAAGACGAACATTAAATTCTGAGAATTTGGTTAATTCCACACCATATTTCAAACCAAACGTTGTGGTACTCATGTCCGCTAAACGATAATCCGCACTGGCATATTGTGGTGTATTTCCCTGAACCAGATTGAAGTGATAAAAATCAGCTTTGTCCTGTAGATAGTAGCGTAGGTGAGGTTGTAAATAGTGACCACTACCCAATTCAAAACGGTATTTCCCCTCGAATGTACTGGATGAAATTCCCCAGTCATCCCAATAATAACGATAATTAAAATCCACGACATCTTTGCCAAAGGAATGCACGATTTTCCAGTACAATGCTTGACGGGTTCGGGAGTCCGGACGTTTTTCAAATAAATATTGATCGCTATTGATCAAATCACCATTGGAATCTAATACCGATAGCATTTTATATGGATCAGTGAGATAACCATCATCGATACCGAAATTTAAATTGAACTGCATTAAAGTACTACGATTTAAAACTTGTGTGAACCCTAAGAGTATATCAACCACGGTTTTATCTTCAGATTTGCCATTTGTCGTTTTAGTACCAACTGAAGTGGTCGGAACTGATGAGTATGCTAGTGGTAGACCACCTAAAGGGTTAACATTATCAAGATTATATGAAACACCAGCAGTCCAGGTACGTAAGCGTTGACTGGTATCCCAACTAAATGTAGCAGCTAATCCAAGTGAGGTATAATCAATTTCATTTGAATAATTTATTGAGTAAATTCCTTTAGTGGTTTTAGTTATGGGTTTTTCCCAGGCAAGATTAGCTGCAACACGGGCTTCACGAAAATTTGGATCTACCGGGGTTTCGTTTGCTGGTGTCGTATAAACTTCATTACCAGACACTCTGGAAAATGATTGTGGAAATGGTTGTTTTGTCGCACCATTTGGGGATGAACCAGTCAAGCTGTCATATACAAGGCGCAAACTAACATATTCTTCATCCGCAACGAGTTTTCGTATGGAAACAACGGGTTCTATAGCAGTAACTCTACCTGTTTCACTGTAGTATAGAATTGCTGAATCAATTTCCCAGGTCTTATCAGATGTTTCCGCGTTAACGATACTGCTGGTACCGACCAACATGGTTGTTGTGGCAAGCGCTAATGCGCTTCTAATTTTTTTAGGTTTACGTTTTAATTGCATCCGCAGCCACCTCCGCCAACACCTGAACCACCACTAGAGCTTTCTTTACTGTAGTAAATGTGATCATCCAGATAACTGTCTAGAGGGTGTGAGGCTAATTGCATTTTCTTTTGCGCTAAAAGATCTCGATCCCAAGGTTGGATCGTTGAACAAGCGTTTAGGAAAATCGACACCGCAAATATCGCGCTAATAAGTCGAAAGCTCATTATTCAAAACTCCTGATAATATGATTTAAGGTTAAAAACCTGTAAATTATTTAATGTGTGTGAAATAATAATTGCGGAACAGGTTAATGTATTGCTTTGTGTGGTAGTAGTATTTCATTGTCTCTATAACAAACTACTAATTTTTTTCTCGAGGCCAGCTTTATCTTTTTCACGGAAACCAATATGCGTTTCGATGATATTACCCTGGCGATCAATAATATAACTGCTTGGCATGCCGAGTACTTTGTATGCTTCAGCTGATTTACCCGATGGATCATATGCAATTTTAAACTTTGCCGGATAATCCCTTAAAAACTTTGCGACTAATTCAGGGTCTTTATCCAGATTTACGGCGAGAATGACCAAGCCCTTGTCTTTATACCGGGCATGCATTTCATTCATCCAGGGAAATGATTTTCGGCATGGAACACACCAAGATGCCCAAAAATCCAGATAGACAATCTTGCCTTGTAATTCTTTAAGAGTGATGTTGCCGGATTGCAATTTTAATGCAAAATCAGGTGCTTTTTGATTACTTGCAGTGACATTCGTGGATAGGGTTAACAGTAATAAAATGACAGTTAATAAGCGTGAGGGAGCTTTTTTCATAAATAATATCCAAATTGATTAAAATAAGTACAAAAATAGTATAAAAGATGAAGCTTAAGCGTGGCTTAACAAATAACCACAAATTTTATAATTGTGATGCAGATTTGGCACTTAAGTTTGATTAAAGTTCAATGTTGTTATTAAAATAATTTCACAACGGATAGATTAATTCCAAAAATTTGGGTTACACTTCGGTTTATTTCCCAATTTTCATGTCGATACTTTACATAAAAATATTTTAATAAAAAAGGGTGCATAAACATATGCACCCCATATTTTTGGTAATGAACTTTTTAGCTATTAAATAGTGATATTTACAGTTCAGACCACATAAGCGTTTGTGATGTTTCATAACCATTAACACCATCTGCATCTATATCTAAAGTTACAGTGTCAGTTGCAATACCACCACCTGCAGATGGAGTATTAACTGTTAAACGAAAGTTAGCATTATTAGCACCAGTAACCATCATTTGTCCTTGATAAGGATATTCTTTACCAATAGTTGTTTCAAATTGTATTGGTGTTGCTACAGTAATTACACCATCGATGAAAGTGCTACTGATAGTAAAGTTGATATCAAATGTTTCAATATTTATATTCGATGTATAGGTAACGTTAAAGTTTTTTATGTCAGTAGCACCGAGTTCATCTCTTAACGAAAGAGAAGTACCGCTAAAACTGAAAGTCGAAACACCCGCAACTGTCCCCATCACTATCGTGAAGTCACCATTAATGGAGTCATTTGAGCCGATATCACTTATAGTAAAATTATTAAAAGTAAATTGAGCGTTAATGCTGGTAGCAGCACCGGCGTTATCAACAATAAGAGAACCTGTAAAAGTAATACTGCCATTAATTGTAGCGGTGCCTTCTTTGCAATTATTAAAACTAACGGTATATGTTCCATTCAAGTTTACCGGGAGAGCTGTTGGAATATTGTCAGGTATTGTCCTTGTTCCACCATTAGTACAACTCAGTGTTGCACGGATAACACTGATGCCATTAACGTTGTTATTTTGTATAACCGTGAACAGATTTTTAGTAATTTTTGTTATCGATTGTCTGGAAGCTGGATTAGAGATATCAGCAGCAGTTATTTTAACAGTACCCGGAGTTGTTGGAATGTCACCAACATTCGAAAATAAATTAATGATTTCGCGTGCAGTTTTAGGGGATGTCGTGCTATCAAGCACAAGTGCCTGGTTTGAGATCACTGCTGTGGATAATTCTGGTACACCCGGAGTTGTAGCAGCCGGGGTGTTGTCACCACCACCGCAGGATATCAGTACTAATGTCGAAGCGATTAATACGGTATTAATAAATCGCATTTTTGTAAGTTTTAAGGGCATAATTTATTTCCTCACTAGTAATCTATAGTTATTATATTTTGTTACACATTGTGATTTATGGCCTCAACTCAAACTGACGACATAAAACGCAGGGGAAAGACATTATAAGCCAGAAATCGTTAAGAATGAATTAACAATTAATTGATTGTATCGTTTTTATACTGATATGTGTGTCAATTCACATTTTTGATTATTTATATCATTATTTACTAATATTAGGTAAAATTCGCGACCTTTTACCTGTTTTCCAAAATCACCATTAAATTTTGAGGTTCCAGATGTTTCAATTAGGCTGCTCAAGTCGTGTTTGTTTTCAAAATGAAATTCTTTCCGGTCTAACCGTTGCGCTGGCTTTGGTACCGGAAGCAGTCGCCTTTGCTTTTGTCGCGGGAGTTGAACCTCTGGTCGGCTTATATGCCGCATTTATGATAGGGTTATTAGCCGCTATTTTCGGTGGTCGTCCGGGGATGATATCGGGAGCTACTGGCGCGATGGCTGTGGTAGTGGTGGCCCTGGTTATGCAATACGGTGTTGAATATTTGTTTGCGGCGGTGGTGTTAACCGGATTAATTCAAATTCTTGCCGGGATACTACGCTTAGGTAAATACATTCGTATTGTACCGCATCCGGTGATGTTGGGTTTTGTTAATGGTCTGGCAATTGTTATTTTTCTGGCTCAAATACCCCATTTTCAAGTACCAGGTACTAATGGTGAATGGATGGTTGGTCAGGATTTAGTTGTGTTTGCAGGTTTGATAGCATTAACCATAGCAATAATTCACTTTTTGCCAAAACTTACCTCGGCATTTCCTGCATCACTTGCAGCAATTATTGTTGTTTCATTAATCGTTATTGGTTTTAATGTCGATACGCATACTGTCGGTGACATGGCATCAATTAAAGGTGGTTTCCCGGAATTTCATCTACCATCAGTACCATTTAATTTGGAAACCTTACGGATCATATTTCCTTATTCAATTATATTAGCCGCTGTAGGATTAATAGAATCATTATTAACATTATCACTCATTGATGATATTACCGGTACTCGAGGTCGCGGTAACCGGGAATGTGTCGGACAAGGTATCGCGAATACTGTAACGGGGATGTTTGGTGGTATGGGTGGTTGTGCAATGATCGGACAAAGTATGATCAACGTAAATTCCGGTGGTCATCAACGCTTGTCGGGTGTCGCTGCAGCATTATTCTTATTAATGTTCATTGTTTTTGCGTCAGATTTGATTGAAATTATACCAATGGCGGCCTTGGTCGGGGTAATGTTCATTGTGGTGTTTGGTACTTTTGAATGGTCGAGTTTACGCATCATGGGCAAGGTACCAAAAACCGATGCTTTTGTTTTAATCCTGGTTTCAGGGGTGACAGTGTTTACAGATTTAGCCGTTGCCGTTATCGTAGGTGTGATTGTATCGGCATTATTTTTTGCGTGGGAGCATGCCAGTCATATCAATGTGAAAAGTACCGATCAGGGTAACTCACGTGTTTATGAATTAAATGGACCGTTGTTTTTTGGGTCAGTGAAAAATTTTCTGGATTTATTTAATCCAGCCGATGATCCGGATGATGTCATTATCGAATTTCAAAACTCGCGGGTAGCCGATCATTCCGCCATTGAAGCTATCGATAACCTGGCTGAAAAATATATTAAAGCGGGTAAAACATTACACTTGCGCCATCTAAGCCCGGAATGCAAAGAACTACTAAAAAAAGCCGGAGACCTGGTTGAAGTAAATGTAATGGAAGATCCAAAATATCATGTTGCGGATGATCAACTGGCTTAAAAGCTATATAATTTACTGACTCATGTTGTTTTGCGTGACTTGATAGGGCTATCCCGGTTTCGTGGCCGGATTTAAACTAAAAATCAGACAAAATCTGAAAGATCAGCAGCCTCTAATTTAAAATACATATACTCTGGTGGCTAAATGTTTGAGCGTTATGCTTCGATAGTTATAAATAAACCCTACATCATTTTGGTTTTAATGATTGCGTTTGTAATCGGCCTGGCTTCAACAACACCTAACCTGATATTTACCAATGATTTTAAAGTTTTTTTCAGTGACGATAATCCTCAATTACTCGCTTTTGATCACCTCGAAGAAACTTTTAACAAACAAGAAAATCTATTATTTTATATCGCTCCCAAAAACAAGAATGTATTTACAAAAAATAATCTTACTTTAGTTTATGAGCTAACGCAGATTAGCTGGAAATTTCCTTTTGTTCGACGAGTGGATTCAATCGCAAACTACCAGCACACTAATGTTAATGGCGATGAATTACTAACAGAATATTTAGTTGAAGAACCCTCGACATTAACAAATAGAAAAATCGAAAAAATTAAATCGATAGCACTAAGTGAAATCACTTTGGTAAATAATGCTGTATCAGTAGACGGTAGTGTCACTGCTGTAAATGTTCGCGTCAACCCGCCCGAAGAAGATTTAACCTCAAATACAGTTATTGTAAATTTTGCAAAAAAAATAGTTGCTGATTTTAAACATCGTTATCCAGATGTCGAAATTTCCTTAACTGGAACAACATTCGCTAATTACAGTCTTGGCCTGGGTGTGCAACAGGATATTCGTGAGCTGGTAATAACAAGTTATATTATTATTATAATCGGATTGTTAGTATTTTTACGCAGTTTTACTGGCATGTTGATCACTTTATTAATAGTCAGTTTCTCGATCATTGGCACTTTCGGTATGTATGCCTGGTTTGATAAACCCTTAACTGTGGTATCCGGTTTTGTACCCAGTATTATTATCACCATTGGTGTCGCAGATGCAGTGCATCTTCTAGTAACATTTTTTTATGAGCGTCGACATGGACGTGATAAGAAACAAGCTATCCGCGAAGCACTTCGAATTAATGTGTTGCCGGTTTTTCTGACCAGTTTAACCACTATTATTGGTGTATTAATGCTCAATTTTAGCGACTCACCACCGTACCGCGATCTTGGCAATATGATAGCCATTGGAGCAGTATTAGCCTATATTTTTTCAATGTTGTTATTACCGGCGATTTTGTCAATATTCCCTTCCGGGCAATGGTACAAAATAAAATTTAGTTTTCATATCACGGCCTTTGCCGATTTTGTTATTCGTCGACGGCGTTTCTTATTATATAGTGTTGGTTTAATCGTGATTATTTTTACCAGTTTTATTGGTAAAAATACTCTTACTGAACGCTGGCATGATTATTTTGATTTTACTTTTGAAGAACGCAGAACAATTGAAGCGATTAATGCTAATTTGAGTGGTGTTCATATTATTCGTTACTCTCTTGAAACGAATATTGAAAATGGAATTAATGATCCTGAGTATTTAAAATCAGTTGATAAATTTGCATCATGGTATCGCGAACAAGAAGGTGTGGCATTTGTACGTTCACTATCCGATACCATAAAACGATTAAATAAAAATATGCATCAGGATAATTCAGATTATTATCGTATTCCGGAACAACGCGAACTGGTTGCTCAATATTTATTTCTATATGAATTGTCTTTACCACGTGGTTTAGGTATGGAAGATCTAATCAATTTTAACCGCTCATCAACACAATTTTTCGCGATGCTGAAAAAGACCGATTCTGAATCAATATTGGACATTGAACGTCGCTCACGGGAATGGTTAACAAAAAATGCTCCAAATATTAAAGTCAGCGAAGGTTCGGGCTTGGACATGGTGTTTGCAAACATCAATCATCGTAACATTCGAAGTTTATTAAAAGGTACTGTGTTAGCACTATTTTTAATATCGCTGGTATTAATTATTATATTGCGTTCAGTTCGTATCGGGTTAATTAGTATGTTACCTAATCTTGCTCCAGCAGGTTTAGCTTATGGCACCTGGGGATTATTTGTTGGTGAAATTGATTTATC
>JBGMQW010000003.1:35941-46236 GCA_048060815.1 Thiohalomonadales bacterium
TTATGCGCTAATAGTAGATTTTCTATTATTGCCACCTTTATTGATATTAATTGATCGTTATATCACGCCATCAAAATAGATAGTTGTTAAAACTAAAATACCACAGATCCACCAATACCAATAGTGTACCACCAGGGATAAGCCTGTTCCGGAAGTAAAATACTACCTAAAGTTGTCGTCAAGTCAGTGACATTACCGGCTTTCATACCAACATCTGAAATTGTATATAAGTACACATCAGGTGCTTTAGTCATAACAATGGAACGCCTTGGGGCTGCCCATCGTACATAACTGCCATCTTTACAGCCATATTGGTCATTAGTTGGGTCTGCCGGTTTGGTATTACAATAATATTGAAGCGCCAGGTCAGCGTGATCAACTTTTCCTAACAAGGTAAAACCATCAGCTATCGAAACATTAAATGCATAAATACCGCTAAAACCGGTTGTGGTTTTTGAGCCATAAATTTGCATTGGAATGGCTAATAAATTTTTCGGTTTATAAAATGTAAAAGCCTTGTGATCATATTCAGCAGAACTCCAGGACCAATTAGTTGGAACATTGGGAATAAAAGATTGAACCTGTGTCGGATTTGATAAATCAGATATATCAAACAACTGCAGTTGTACGCCATTACCAACACCTGTACCTCCGTTACCACCTGCACGGCCTATCGTAATAAGATGAGTATCATCAAAAGGATGCATATAACTACTAAAACCTGGAATTGAAAGTTCCCCCATTAGCACTGGTGCTTCAGGAACAGACAAGTCAAAGGTAAATAATGGATCAATATTACGAAATGTCACAACAAAAGCACGACTACCTAAAAAGCGACTACTTCGAATATTTTCAGTTTTACCAAAATTGCGTACTTCACCAATTTTTTCCAGGGTCCGATTACCGTTGTCACGTAGAATAAATATATTATTGCTGGGTTCAAAACCATTTACAATATCACCTTGACCCGTATTTATTTTAATCCAGTTTTCTTGAGTTGTTGCTACACGCAAGTCACCATTGAATTCACTAAAACTAAATTGATTTCTGGTATAACCCTCAATAGTACCAGTTGCGGTATACGACGGTTTTTGATCTGAAATTGCAAATTTATAAATTGCGGTTTGTGAGGTCGGGATTATACTATTCGGTGCAGGTACATCCCACCACCAGTTTCTACTTGTTTCAGCGATATAAATATTATTTTTACTAACATAAGTTTGCCATGCGTTGTTCACTAATGCCGTTGCACTCAAATTTGCACCATCAGTATCCATGCTGTTAATCACTTGCATAGCGAGATTCGAACTTACTTCAGGGTGTTGTATATCAGTACAAGCAAGAAGATTTAAGTCGACTAATTTATTATTAGCCTGAACTTGTTGAGCAGTCGGTAGATAGTCTGACATCGTTACAGCTTCAAATGCTTTGGTTACATTTTCAGTTAATGCTTTTTTTGCAGCAAGAACTTTTGGATTGTTTGCGATAATAGCTGGATCGGTTTCTTTGGTATCACATTTGACTTGTTCGGCTATTTTTCTGAAGTCACTGCTTAGTGTCCAAAATTTAGTATCCAGTAACGCATAAAAATTATTTGAATTTCGTAATATTAAATGCAAGCGATTATTGATGCGCCGACCAGTCTGGAAATAACCTTTTAATCTTAGCTGCTTAATGATTGTGGGCGTTGCAGGTGTGGTTACATCAAGGAATAATATATCGGTTGCACCTTGTACCGGGGCTGGAGCAAAACCCGTGCTGGCAACGGGTAGAACATTCGGTGTTTCAAAGCGTGAAATAACAATAATACGATTATTTTTTTTATCTAAAAATAAATCCGTTACGTGACCATCAAGATTAATTTCTTTTAATGTTGTTAAATCTTGTGGTGGAAATCCTTTAGCAATAACTAAAAAACGACCGCTTGCAATATAAACATAACCACGATCATCCGCTTTAACGATATCACCTTCATTAACACCTGCGACCTGATTATTTGTATCAGATACAGCATCGGGCGTGGTGATACTGGTTTTTTCTGGTGCAGGTGCACCAGCAACTGGACTCCCGATTGGATTCGCTATTGGTATGGAAACTCCACAAGAAGCATAGCGCGATATTGTGGTATGACTTTTAATAATTGAATTAACAACGTAATTTTTAAATTCCGTACAACTTTGAGCTTGTTTCAGTCGTAACGATGCTAATGGGATTTGAGTAGAATTAAGCTGCGTAGTTTTAAACAAATTAGTATCGTTTACTTTCTTACTACTATCACCACCACCACAGGCTGAAAGTGTAAACACTAAAAATAGAAAACTAAATTTTATAACATTCATTGATCGATCCTCCTTAATCTACGAAAATATCTAATCTTAAAAGTATAAACCTTATTATTTGTGCTCTATTCCAAGTATATAGCGATCATTATTGAGCACTCAAATTAAGTTTATTTATGTCACTAAGTTATATAATAAATTTCACCGCCATTATTTCTCAAAAATAGGTTTATAATTTAAAAAATAACAATACTATCAATAAGTTAAAATTCAGCTCAAACTCCATCAGATTGTCAGAAAACTGAAATCTAATTGTCATCACTGTGCAATCTTTCACATCTATAGTGTGTTTATTAGTAAATTCTGGTTGGTTTCAGCGGAGACGAGTTATTATGGGTAGATTTAGTAGAGGCACATTAATCAGCACTAGTGGTTTAATTCCGCCATTTACAGCTGTAATTGAAAATTGTATTTAAAGTTAGAAGATATTTCAGGAGTAATTAAAATGTATAGAGCGTGGCAAGAAGACACTAGCCCAGGAACCCTTACCGATGTATATTTTCCGCATGATGATTGGGTAAAAGTAATTGAATATGATTTTATTGATTCAGCTTCATTGTGTACTCCGTTTCCATGTTTAACATTTAAAAGTAATAATTTCCATGCACCTGCAGATTATTTTGAATGTGGCTCGATGCATATCGTTTCTGAACATTTTGTTGAGTTGATGATTGAATTTAAAGTTTCTGCAGAATACCATTTAGTCAGAATGTTTCATCAAAACATGGAGACACGTAAGCAATATTTTCTAATGCATATCTTACAATCGATTGATTGCGTTGATCGAGAGCTATCAAATATTGATATTGACTCTATGGATTATATTGATGATTTTAAGACCTTAATATTTAATGAAGACAAATTAACTAATTTCACCCTGGTACGAGTTGGAAAAATGCATAGTGATATTGTGTTAGTACGAAATGATTTAGCCGAAGCAATTTTACAGCGAGGTTTAACTGGCATAAAATTCAGTAACATCAGTGAAATAAAGTCACTGTATTATTAATAGTTGTGATAAATATTAACCCTTAGGATATACAAATGCATCAATTTATTACAAAAGTTGTTGTCGCTGCTTTATTTTCCAGTATGGTGATCAACAGCGTAATCGCAACTGAAAAAAATAACATTGAACTTGGCCCACGACCATTTTTTTTAATCAATAATATGGATGACAGTGAATTAAAAGAAAAACTAAAGAAATGTTCCACAAGGACAATTAAAAAGACAAATTTTTCAATCGGTCATCGTGGTGCCGCAATGCAATTTCCGGAACACACTAGAGAATCATATAAGGCCGCAGTAAAAATGGGTGCAGGTATTGTGGAATGTGATGTTACATTCACTAAAGACAAAGAGTTAGTGTGTCGGCATTCACAGTGTGATCTTCATGCAACCACTAATATTCTAACAATTCCAGAACTTGCAGCTAAATGTTCAGTTCCATTTACACCAGCAGATCGAGCAAGTGCTACACCTGCCACAGCAAAATGTTGCACCAGTGACATAACCCTGCAGGAATTCAAAACACTCAAAGGTAAAATGGATGCCAGTAATCCAGATGCTACAACAGTTGCAGAATTTATCAATGCCACGCCAAATTGGCGCACAGATTTATATGCCAGCATCGGCACCGTTATGAGCCATAAAGAAAGTATTGAACTATTCAAAAAACTCGAAGTAAAGTTTACACCTGAATTAAAATCACCCGAAGTCACAATGCCGTATGCAGGAAAATATACCCAGGCTGATTATGCGCAGCAGATGATCGATGAATATAAAGATGCTGGTGTTCCGGCTGAAAATATTTTTGCACAATCCTTTAGTCTCGAAGATATTCAGTACTGGATAAAGAATGAACCCGCTTTTGGTAAACAAGCTGTTTATCTCGATGGTCGTTATGACGATCCTGATTTTGATCACACCAATCCAGCAACATGGTCACCCACCATGGAACAACTAGTAAAAGATCAAGTAAAAATTATTGCACCGCCATTATGGATGTTACTCGAGCTGGATATAGACAATAACATCATTCCATCAACTTACGCTAAGGCAGCAAAAGCAGCAGGTTTAAAAATTATAACCTGGACACTCGAACGTTCCGGCCCATTAAAAACTGGTGGTGGCTGGTATCATCGAACAATAACCAAAGCCATCAATAATGACGGTGATACCTATAAAGTTCTTGATGTTCTCGCAAAAGATGTCGGAGTCATCGGAGTATTCTCAGATTGGCCAGCAACAGTCAGTTATTATGCCAATTGTCTAGGTCTGGATTAAAATCTAGTAATTGATTAGCTCTAAGAATAAGAATAAGAATAAGAATAATGATAATCAATATCAATTTTCCACAATTTTATTTCATTACGCCAGCATTAACAGCTGCAATAGTGCCATCCAGAAATAAAGCACATTAAAATTCCCTTATAAAATAAATAGTAAGTCAAGCATTTATTGACAGGATATAAACTATTGAAAATTTCCTTAAAGAATTAGACGTTATGTTCCGATAACATTAATCAAAGTGATTATAGATCAGGAATAATTATGAGTAAAAATCAGTTTGAGGAATTAGACTCTATATTGGAACATCTTCACAAAATAAGAAAGTATTACTGGATTGCTGCCATATTATTTTGGTTGGGTGCTGCCCTTACCATGAAATATTATATTACTCAAACAGGTACCGATCCTTCCTGGATCCCTGGTATTTTAATGTTCGCTGGAGCCGGATTATATTTTGTAGTGCGTATTTTTAATGATTACTGAAAAATACAATTTAATCACTAAAGGAGAGTTATTAGACGGTTTTACCAGAGAAGTTGTTACTCCCAGGCTTGCCTTGTTATTTAAAGTGGATGAACAATCAATTGCCCGTATTTTTTCTAACAAAGTACAAGTTATTGTAAAAAACATAACCTGGGAGCAAGCACTTAGATATCAAAAGAGACTCAAGAGTATCGGTCTGATTATCTATCTTGATGTTATTTTAAAAGCTGAATTATTCAGAGACAGTCTAATTCCTGTGACTGAAGATGATAATGTTGATGGCAATAAAATACCCTCAATGCAATTTATTATATTTGATAACAAAAAATTAAACCCCACTGTTGCATATCCGCCACAAACTGAAACGATTTATAATATAAAAGAAATTCCACAGTTTAAATTACAATCATTTAATCATAAAATTAATTTAAAATTTATATTGATGATATCACTGGTTGCCAGTTTACTCATTCAGAAATATTTCACCATGATTATAGTACCGTATTTCTCAGGACCGTTGGTTACTGCTATTTCAATTGTTTTGTTTTTTCTCATTACTTTATTATTACCAAAAATAATGATGCCCAATAGAATATTCACATTAAGAGATTCCAAACACGATAAGCCCTGTTTATTGTGTATTCAAAATTCAAGTTACAATCTTTTTATTGATAGTTATAAAATTTATTCACCGGAAGGTGACTATTTCGCTACCATTAACCATAATAAATTAAAATCATATCATCAATGTTTTGATGAACAAGGTCACGTTCTGTTTACTTCATCAGAAGAGCACAATATCGATGATTTCACCAAAGGTGTTACAAAAGATTTGCGTGATGAATTATTTGACTTTAGTATCCTGGGCTATATTAATTCAGTTTCAGTGTATTATAAAAAATTCAAAGCATGGATAAAACAACAACCACAAGAATATTCCAGGGAGGATGCCTACTTTATTCGAGATAAGAACCAGAAAAAAACGGCGTATTTTTATCGAGGTAACAACAGTGCCATTGAATTACCTGAAAACAATAGTAACAACGCTATTAAAAATAAAGAGTATACGATTATGATGGCATTTTTATTAATCTGTGTCGGTGTTGATTAAAATGCTAATAGCCGGGGATAAAAAGTACACAATTACATTTAGTGGTGATATTTGCAAAGATAGCTCAATAGAATCTGTTATTAATAAAATCGCAGCCTTATTTGATATTTCACCTTCTGAGGTAACTCCAATTTTTGATGGTACAAAACAATTTCAACGCTGTGGATTAAATGAATTTACAGCAAAATACTATGTTAAAAAATTTAAAAAAATCGGTGCTGTTTGTTTATTGAAGCCGGATAAAGAAACTAAACTGGCTTCCATTAAAACAAACACAATCACAACAACACAACCAATCCAGACTGTAACTAATAAAAATAGCTGTCCTAAATGTCAATCACTAAATATTGATACAGAAAAATGTTTTGATTGTGGAATTTACTTTGAAAAATATAATAGCAGGATGTCACAAACATCAAAAAACGATCAAATTAACATTAGTCAACAGGTAATCAGGGACGACGATGATAATGATGAACATCAGGAAATTTTAGAATATAAAAGCAAGGCTATAAGAATCATTAAATACGCCGCGTTTTATCTGATTGCGATTTTCACTTTGGATAATTACACCGATAGTAATCGAGAAGCCCTTCGATTTGTAATCGGACCGGATTTTGACGTTGGTTTTTTCCCCTATTTATTGGGTAATATCGCATTAGCCTGGGGTAGTTATTATTTAGCATTAGTAAAAGGGCGATCAGGGTATTGGGGCTTACTGGGTTTAATCAGTTTACCCGGATTGTGTGTGTTATTATTGCTTACCGATAAAAACAAAATTTCATCAAAAATCGATACCAAAGTACAGGCATTTTCATATTTCATAATAATTTTATCCATTATATGGGCAGCAAATATTTTGTTTTTAACTGGCGATGAGTCAGCATATATTGCAAAGGGGCTGGCATTGCGAGAACAACGACACGAATATCCCGAAACTGAATTTGATTCTGAATCTAAATTATTTCACCAGGAAATTAACGAATTAAATCGCTATTTAGATGAGGGGTTTACATTACTATTGGAAAATAACTTTGATCATTCTCAGATAAACCGAATAGGTGATGCGATGTTTTCCGAAACTATACGACTGTTTATCTGGATTAATTATCAGCGTTATCTACAATTTAGAAATGGTGGTAGTGGAGCTGCTTTTCTTGAAACAGAAAGTATAAAACAACAACAAATAAAAATATTCACGAAGATTCAAGATGCTGTTCGAAAAGTTTCCCAGACCAGTTTTAATAAATCCTTTAGTAAATGGTTTACCGGGGGTTCAGATACAGATTACAAAGAAATAATGTCTTATGCCGTTTTTTTTAAAGAAGAATTTCAGGTAAGACAAATAATACGTGAACTAACCTTAATGAAGGAACTACCCTTTGATCCACCAGAATTTTATTTTGACGATATTAAATTACCGACATTCACCAAGGCACTAGTAGATAAAATGGTCGTTGAAGATGATAAACTGTTATTTACTTTTTCAACAAATGCATTCCAACTATCAGGCAAAACATTGGTGTTAGGCTATTTTTACGATGTTTATCAAGTATATGACATCAATGAAGGTGGTAAGGTGGATCGTTATTTCTTACAAACTGTGCAACTGACAGCTGATTTTCCAAGTTATCTTATATTTGGTGACATAGGTGTTTTTGATTTAAGAAATACAGCCCCCTTGATCGATCGATCACTCCGATAAATGGGATTCCCAATTATTTCTGATTTATTGTATAGACATGCACCTAATGAATATTGTCCTCTGATGCTTTTTTTTAGGTTTCATTGCTTTTTCTAAACGACAAAATAACAATACCTAATCTTTGTTCTGTTTCAACTCTCTGATGTGCTTCTGCAACATGAATGTAAGAATATATCTTATCCACTATAGGTTTAATTTCACCTTTTTCAATCATATTTTTTAATGTAGTGAGTTCTTCTTCTTTTTCTCCGGCAAAAGTAAAAATAGCTGTTTTGTTGGTAAACTTTGATGTGAGCATCGATCTCAACATGTCACTTAATCGAGGATTTCCTATTATGTAGCGACCATCAGGATTTAGAATTTTTATAAAATCCACATATCGACTATTTGCAACCATATTAAATATGACATCGTAAGTTCTACTGCTTTTCGTAATATTTTCTTTGGAATAGTTGATGAAGTGGTCAGCACCAATTTGAATTAGCATTTTTTCTTTAATTGAACTATCAACAACTGTTACTTCAGCACCCATTGTTTTTGCTATTTGAACTCCGAATGTGCCGATACTGCCTCCTGCACCATTTATTAATACTTTATCACCCTTTTTAATATTTGCTTTTCTCATAAAGTGCAGGGCGTTTAACCCACCTAGAGGAACCGCAGCAGCTTCATCATAACTGATGTTATTGGGTTTTTTCACAATGGTGTAATTTTCTGGTAAACATAAGTATTCGCCATATGCACCAAAACGCATTCTTGTTGTTCCAAATACTTGGTCGCCTTTTTTAAATTTAGATACGTCTTTACCTATATCCTGAATTTCTCCTGAAAAGTAACCACCCAATATTTGTTTCTTAGGTTTAAAAACGCCTAATGCTAATCTCAAAGGCAACCAAAACCATTTAACTGCAAAATTAAAACTTCTCATTTCGCAGTCAGCTTTTGTCACCTCAGCGGAATGTACTCTTATTAATAACTCGTCGTTTTTCGGTGATGGTCTTTCTATATCTTTAATTTGAAGAACATTTGAGCTACCATACTCAGTATATACAATCGCTTTCATATTTTTTCCTGGTTGTACTTATACCCTTTAAGGGTTCATCTAAAATCTTTGATTACTTGTAAGCATTGTGTTTTGAATCAACCTAGAACGGCTTATGTGTGATTAAGTCACAAACTAAAAGCATGTAAAAAATCATTGGTTTGATCTTTTAGTTGTTTTATATTTACATAAGTATTAGAAACCCGAAATAACCCTTGTATATAAGTAACCAAAATAAATGCCAACTGATTAGCCGTCAAGTGGGTTGATGTATACTTTAAATCAATAGAAAGTTGAATTCTGTCAGTCATAAATTGTGCAAATTGACTAAAATCTTCGTATAAGAATGCCTTTAATTCATCTTCGCACAATACTTCATTAACCATGCTATTTACAGTCAGACACCCACTTGGTTCATTTTTATTCTCTAGCGTTTCAAAGATTTTAACAAATAATGCACGAACTCCAGTAGAAAAGTCATCGTGACTAGAAAGTGCTATTTGGCGGTCATGCGTAATTTCCTGATTATAGTGTATCAATGATTTAAGAAATATTGTCTTTTTATCCTTGAAGCAGTGGTAAAACGAACCGTTTAACATATTCATCTCTGCTAATAGTTGTTTTAAAGTAGTATTAGAATACCCTTGCCTCCAAAACAAGCGCATAGCTTGCCCCAGCGCAACAGACTCATCAAACTCTTTAGTTCTACCCATTTAAAATTCTCAAATTTGTATCATTTACATTGATTATATAATATTTGAGTGTTGACTCAAATATTATTGTACTGTAACATTTTATATTTACTTGAGCGTTAGATCAATTATTTATAGGGGCAAACATGTCAAAAGTAACAGTTATAGTTAGTGGTAATGTAAGAGATCAGGAAAAGGTGGATACATATAAAGCTGTAGCAGGGCCAATTATGAAAAAACATGATGCTACGATGCCTCCTCAGTCCTACAAAGTGAGCAAAGTATTTGCTGGACAAGCAGCACCGTCTTTTATGTTAGAAATTGAGTTTCCAAATGAAGAAAAAGCCGAATTAGCTTTCAATGATCCCGATTATATATCAGTTATAAATGAACGTGATGAAGGATTTGGCGACTTAAGCATTTTCATAATTGAGTAACTGTATTTATCATTTATCTAAGAGTAGTGTTACTAAAAATTGCTCTTTTTTACGGGGTAATTTATTCAAATTTTCATGAACACATAACGCCTACATCAGCTGTTGCCAAAATTGACGGTTTTGGCAATCCGCTGGAACTTATTGATACTCATTGAGCCTACTCCTACAGCGTAACATTTTCGGTTAAACTGGAG
>JBGMQW010000004.1:0-9813 GCA_048060815.1 Thiohalomonadales bacterium
GGAGTCCCTTTTTTCTTTTCTAGAGTCGCCAACGCATTACTAAAATTCCAAACTTCAAGCATGGTTAAAATCGGAAGAATACCCCGCGTCCACACTCCACTGTCAATGGTTTTTTTACTATAGCGCTCCACATTACTTTGTTTCTCGGGCGCTAATGCCCAAACTTCTATTTTTTGTGTTTGCCATGTCGTGGCTTTGCCTTTGCCGCTTTCGAGTACTTTCCAGTACCGTTTGGTAAAGACTTTACCATTACTCATATTATCCATACTGGAGGAACCCACAAGATTGCCTTTGAGATCGTGAATTTTAATGGCTTGCTTGTTATTGAAGCCAGTTGGAATTCCACCCTTTTGAATATGTGTGTCTACTGCTGTAAATTTAGAACTCAATATTTCAAATTTTTCGAACTGACCAGTTGCAATTTTATGGTTTATAAAATCGTCCAGCGTGATGGTTATTTTTTTAAGATTCGGCGCGATTTTGGTTTTAGTAACCAGGTTCACAATTATTTTTTCAATATTGGCCGCTTTGGGTGATGCTATTTTTTCAAATTCGGTAATAAATTTACTAATAAATTTTATTGCGCGTCGACTGGTTTTAAGAAATCGTTTGCTAGTAAATATTGGTTCGTCTAGTGATAAATTTTTGGTGGTGTCCTCGGTAATATCGGTTATTTCCGGTGGAAATAATCGCTTTGTTAATGGGTGACCCGCAGACGGGGTGACGAGTTGTGTTAGTAACATTCGTCCTTTGTCTTGTGCTTTTATTGCGACTATTTCGGCTGCTGTTTTTGGTTTTGTTTCTAATGAACGGTCGATGGTGTATTCGTGATCAGCAAGTTGTGCGAACAGTTCATTGCTTAGGCAATAAAGAAAAGAGGCATCAATATCTTCTAATTTACTTAAGTCAACATTGTCATCATCTCGTGCGCAGTCGTAATTAACAGATGGTAAGGTACTGTAATCGTCAATTTGTGCCACCAGCTGTTTAATATGTTTTGCATCTTTTCCAAGAAAATCGGCTAATGTATCTTTGGCTTCTTTTATTTTTTTACGTAATTCTTTACGTTTATCTGTGCCCAGGGCTTTTTGAATGTCGACCAGGCTTAAGGATTTTTTCCATTTTGCGCGTTGTTGTTTTGCTATTTTGAGTTGTTTTTCTTTTTCACCCTCTATTTTTTGGATTTTGGGTGCTGTGGTGCTGACGCCATCGGCTTTAATTTCAGGCTGTTCAACAAAAAAATATTGGTTTGCTAATACCGCAGTGTCAAACCAGGGTGCAAATGGATAGGTTTTTACATTGTCGGCATTTGAAATATCGGAGATATAATCTTTTAGATTTTTCCACGCTTGCTGATGGGTGAAGGCCAGGTCTTTGGCATCATTAATTAGATCATTTAGCGCAATATTGCCTATGTTTTTGCCATAGTCGATTTTAAAATCATAGATATTGAATGTGTCTACCGGACCGATATCACCCACTGTGATGGTAAATTTCTCATCATAACATTTTTTTAAGTCCTGCAGATTTTGCAATCGCTCCTGTCGTATTTTTTTACCTTTGCTATTAACATCATGTTCGTCTGGAAACCACTCTTCGCGTGCCATGCCTTCGGGTGCGATGCCACCCATTGACTCAACCCTTGCCCAGGACCATTGCACCGCAGAATAACCCACTTCTACTGTCATTGGTTTGCCTTCTATTTGAATGGGCAATATTATTCGAGTATCCAATTGTCCGGTCGCGGGTCGAAAATCGGGCTGGTCTTCAACGTCAATTTTATCGAGTGCTACGTCTGAAAAGTAAACGCTACTTTTTCGTTGCACTTGTAATTCGCGCCATAAAAATCCGTTTACAAAAATATAAATAAAGCCATTCTTGAGTTTTTTTTCTGAATCAATATTTGCAGCATGACACGCTGGTTGTGGATCTATTTGAATTTTTCGGGTAAAGCGAACCGGGGTGACGATGGTTGGCCATTCTTCTAATACTTCATCTTTTAATACGCTTTCCAGTTGTCGCGTTAACGGGATTCGGATTGGGGCATTTCCGCTGGTGTCTTGAATGACAATCCGCGCAACTTTGACGCCTTCTTGTTTGCAATTAATGACAAGACTTCGACCTTTGGCAGTTGTCTCCTGGTTATTGCCTAATGGAATTGATTGTGATTTTGCGGGTTCGGCCATTTATATCATCCTTAATTTTTTTCTCAACGGCTACTTAACTTGATTCTATCAAGTGGTGTGTTTATTCATCGGTGATATCGAATAGCCCTTTTTGCATGGATAAATCATTACCATTTGTGCTGATACCGTATTTATGTGTTTCACTTGCTTCTAATTCTTCCGGGCTTTCATCGGAAATCTCTGGTGGCTTGCCTACACCCGGTTGCATCAAGGTTGAAGGAACTGTATTTTTATTATTCGATACCATCAAATCCGATTGTCGAACAGCCGGTATGCCTTCGAAGAACACATTGGGTGAACCAGTAATAAATTCTGCCATGCCTTTGATTGTGCCAGATACAACGCCACCACAGGTGCCAGCTTCATCACCACTGCTGACCGCAAAATTAGAGGTCAAATTGCAGGCCGGATTGCCATTGATTTTTATTGAGCTCGCGGTTTTAGCGGCATCACTTGATTTTGCGATGTTAGTATATGGAATGGGTACACAAAGGGGTGGGGTCTTACACACATCAACGGTAGTGAGGGTGCCGTTGGATCCGGCATGCACTGCGGTTAATCCATTAATTAGTATATTACTCATTCATCTATCCTCCTTGAATTGCGTTTGCTGAACTAAATTGAATGTTAATATTAAGTTGTAACTGGCCTGCTTGTCCAGGTTTTTGCGTGTGATCGGGGGGTGGATTTTCTAAAAAAATTGTATCCCCGGAATGAAAATTCGTTGGCTCCACAAATAAGGCAATTTTTAACCTTTGGGTGGTTAAAATTAAAGCGGGTACAGGCTAATTAATGGGATACTAACAACTGCCGGGAAGTTTTGATGTTAAGTATGTGAGACTACTCCCCTCACCCCAGCCCTCTCCCGGAGGGAGAGGGAGTTAGATTAGAAGGGAGCAGAACGATGTTATGCCGATTTTTTAAAACCTTCGACTAGAACTTTTGGTAATTTTGATTGTCCATCTTCTACTAGTTTCACTTTTTCACCATCAACTTCGATTAATTCGTCTCGAACATGAAACATGGCTGTTTTAAAACGGGTATCAAATTTGGGTATGAGTTTTGTTACACCACCACTAGCGCCCGATATTGAAAGCAACATAGGAGCGATTATTAATGATTCAAATTTACCATCATCATTAACATCGGTTGCTTTTAGTGTTTTGATTTTATCTAAGTGTTCGGTTAATTCAGGTGCAAATTTATTTATGGCTTTATCAATTGCACCACCACCGAGCTTATCTTTTAACCCACCTAACATGGCTTAACTCCTTCTAAGTTAATTAGTAAATCGTATATACTATCAAAGCATGCTTAATAATTAATTAAATTAAAAAAGAATCAAACACACAAATTCAAGGATTGAAATGACTTTAAGCACAAAAACAATTCAAACAGATGTTTGTATTGTCGGCTCAGGACCGGCAGGCATGACATTAGCAAACATATTAACTGATTTTGGAATTTCCTGTTTAGTAATTGATCAATATAGTCGTCAACAAATTTATGATCGCGGCAGAGCCGGGTTACTGGATAGCAAAACTATAAATATTCTTCGACGTTTTCATCTTGATGCTGGATTAAATAAAGAAGGTATTCGGCATGATCATTGTGAATTTCGTAGTCCACAGCATAGTTTTGTTTTACATTATGGTGATTATTGTAACGGTAAATCACATTACGTCTATCCACAAAACAGGCTGGTTGATGATTTAATAAACAGTTATTTGCAAAAGGATGGACAATTATTATTTAAGCATGAAGCGATTGACATCCATAGTGGAAATAATCCTTATGTTCTAGCCAAAAACGAGAACAACGAACAAGTAACGATTCAATGCCATTTTATTGCCGGTTGTGATGGTTATTTTGGTGCAGCGCGATCAAGCTTGCCGTTGGAAAATTTTACGGTGATTGAAAACCAATACCCGTACAGTTGGTTGTCCATTTTGGCACAGGCCCCTCCTTCAACTGATCATATTATTTATGCAGTGCATGAACGTGGATTCGCCGGACACATGTTACGCAACGAAAATATTTCACGATACTATTTACAAATTTTGTCGAGCGACACCATTGAACAATGGTCGGATAAACGAATCTGGCAGGAACTTCAGATACGGCTCGCTAAAGATGGTTGGTCATTATCTGAAGGTAAAATTATAGATAAGGCCATATTGGGCATGCGTAGTTATGTGCTAGAACCCATGCGTTATTTTAATCTGTTTTTAGTTGGTGATGCAGCGCATATTATAACGCCATGTGGTGCCAAAGGATTAAATCTTGCCATTCACGATGCTGAAGTTTTAGCATATACATTTAAGCAATATTTTGAAAATCATAACCCGGACATACTCGATGAATATTCCAGTCAACGTTTACCGTTAATCTGGCAGGCACAGGAATTTTCATTTTCGATGTTAGAACTTTTACATGCACCCATCGAAAAAAATATAAAAAATGTTAGTTTTTATCAAAAAATAAAAGAATCCAGAATATCAGAGCTTGAATTATGCAATACCACTGCTCATGATTTTTCTGCAAAGTATGTGGGAGATAATTAATCCCCCACATTTTTTATTATAAAAAATTAGTTATGGTATTTTAAACCATTCAAATTTTGTTAAACTCACGGTATAACGATGTTTCTTTGGTGAAAAACTCATACAATATTGCGTGGGATACCACCCTTTTTTGGTACTGCGTTTTGCTGAAACATAATTAACACACATCTTTCTCGTTAAACTTTCCAGAAATACTTTGGTGATCATGGGTTCGTATAAAATCATTTCACCATCAAAAGTACCGAATATCCATGTGTGTGTGAATATACCGTTATTAAATTCAGGATAAGATAAATCCAGTAAATGATTTCCCATTCCAGGTTCTACCGCACCAACATCACTATGCCTAGTTGGAAATGCTGTAACAGGTAACGCTTTAACAGACTTATTATACATATCACAGGTCATCGGAACAAAATGATCAACCACATAACAACGATCTTCGGCTTTAGCCACTTTTATATTTTGGCGTTGCTGATTGGTAATGGTATAAAAATGGAAATCGAAATGGGGTATATCATAAATCCCGGAGGGAACATGCCCTTGGGGATTCCAGTTCAACACAAAATGTTTAAAATTGGTATTTTTTAAAACCCATTTTGGATAATTCATGACAATTTCATGACCACAACATGGCATAATGACATTTCCTTGACGATCAACTACATCCCATTTTCCGTCACTCGCTGTGGTTGGTAGTCCATAAAATGCCGCTTCGGTTATTTCAACACCAATTTCAATTGGTTTATTTTTGTTATATTTAACAAACGTGCTGACCTGACCATTACCTAAAACATGCGGAGAGGAATATTTTTTCTCTATAGCAAGGGCGTTTTGAATAAAAATTGACGAAATAAATATTATTGTTATTAATTTATACATAATAGTTCCTTTTTTTATAGTTAGTTGAAGTTGCAAGAGAGAAGCTTATGTAGTGATTAATATTGTTTTGCGACATAAGCTGGCTGGTTTTGTTTTGAAACAAAGCCAATCATTTATGTTAAAAGCATATTGTGTGCCAATGGCGGTAGGAAAAAACTGTGCGCTTAATTACAGCGTTGCTTAGCTGAATTTCTGCAGATTATTTTTGGAAAGTGTAAAGTACTAGTACTCAAATACTATTACAGTGTTCAGAAGAATTAATTTTTGGTTTATTTTTTAGTCATTGTTATATTGTGTTAAACACAATAAACATTAAGATTTGTTACGCTGACAGTTTGGATAAAATCCAACCATTCTATTTGATATTTTGAAACCACAACACTGCATCACTTAGTGCTTCAACAGCTGGTCGTGGCGAATAACGCAATTCTTGTTTTGCTTTATCAGATGAGAAATACATCCATTTTTTTGACATGCGCACACCGTCTACAGAAACTTTGGGTTCATCTCCGCCAGTGAGTCGGGTGTAGGCTTCGGATAGATAGGCTATGGGTAGTACCACAGAATGAGGTAGGCAAATTGTTGGGGGTTTTTGATTGGTTTTTATAGCGATAAAAGTCAAAATATCTTTTAACGTCATATTTTCACCGCCAAGAATATAACGTTCTCCGATTTTGCCGTGTTTGTAGGCTAGTAAATGACCTTCGGCAACATCGTCTACGTGTACAATATTAAGACCGGTATTGACGTAAGCGGGCATTTTACCGGCAACTGCATCGGCTACCATTTTACCGGTTGGTGTGGGCCGAACATCCCGTGGTCCAATTGGAGTGGATGGACTAACGATCACCGCCGGTAAGTCTTGCTGTTTTATTAATTTTTCTACTTCCTGTTCGGCAAGAAATTTTGAGCGTTTATATAGACCAATCATATCATCTACTGTTGCGATACTTTTTTCTGTTGACGGCGATTTATCGGCATTGAGTTTTAGGGTTGCGACACTGCTAGTATATACAATTCGAGACAGATTTAAATCAAGCGCTTGTAACATTAAGTTTCGGGTTGCGGTGACATTGGTCGCTATCATTTGCTGTGGATGGCGTGTCCATAAGCGGTAATCGGCAGCAACATGAAACAGACTGTCACAACCTGTTAGGGCTTTTTTCATTGAGTCACTGTCATTTAGATCGGCACTAACCTGTTCAACAGTGGCGGGCAAATCATTAATGTTCGCACGGTCACTATTACTACGTGATGTTAATCGAACTTCTATTCCCTGTTTTAATAATTTACGAACCAGAGCAGAACCGACAAATCCTGTCGCTCCGGTTACCAGGGCTTTCATTTAGCGACCTTCATTGATTTGTTATAAACTCGTTGTTTCCAGAAACTGCCGCCGCCAGAGGCATAAGCAAGTGCAGAACTCCAGCTCATGGCCAAAAATAAACTGGCGATAAGTGGCATGAGTAATGCCCAAAATGGTGATAGCTGGTAATAACGTAGTGTCGGTATATAACAAATAACCATGATTAATAAACACAGCGAAGCAATTAGCTTAACCAATACAGTACTGTAAAATAGTCCGGCAATTGGTAATAGATAAACTACCAGCATGATCGCAGTCATTAACACTAAAATACTCCATGAGTAATGCAGTTGGGTAAATGCAGTGCGAGCTACCATTTGCCAGATGTCTGATAATTTATGATTAGTGCGGCCACTATCAAGACTGTGGCTCAAACCAAGCCAGACAGCGTTACCGTGTTGTTTCACTTTTCTTGCGAGGCTACAGTCATCGATTAAGGCATCACGGATAGAATCAAAGGCATCTATTTCGGTTAGTACTTTTTTATTTATCAGGATACAACCACCTGCAGCAGCAGCGATTTTACGCCAACGTGGATTATTATTTAACGCAAATGGATACAATAGTTTAAAAAAATATACAAACGCCGGTAGTAATAATTTTTCCCAAAAATTTTGCATTGGCAAACGTGCCATTACTGAAATCATTTGTAAATTTTCACTATTTTTTTTATGTTTGAGCGTGGCGAGCATTCCGGGATGCAACGTTATGTCGGCATCGAGTAGCAACACCATTGCGGTATTAACCTGTTGCAAACCTTGTTGTAATGCCCACAATTTTCCGCTCCAGCCTTCCGCTAACGCACTGCCGTCGATGAGGCTTAATTTATCAGTTTGTGTTTGATAAGATCGCACGATAGTCGCGGTTTGATCGCTGGATTGATCGTCGATGACGATAATTTTTAAGTCGCTGCCTTGTAATAGCAGTGCATCAAGCGTTGTGCCGATGTGCTCGGCTTCATTACGTGCAGGAATTAGAACAGTAATATCAGATAAACCAGAATCGCCAGAATTCATGTTACTATCGAGTGACTCGCGTACACCCCAGGGGCGCCAGGGAAGTGCTAAAATAATGATCCAAATTAACGCACTTGTTAAGGTACTATAAAAAACAATATTCCAGAGAATATCGGTTACACTGTCTAACACCGTCACTTACGAAATTCTTTGTTCCTGACTGGCATTAAAGTCAACTGTTTGTGAATTTAGATTTTCGTTTTCTTTATAGAGTAATGGTAATTCCGGCGCCATCGGACCTTCAGTGCGAGGACCTTTTAGTGCAACTTTAAGTGCCTTAAGTGGATGTGCAAAGGTGTCATTGACCGCGGTGGGTTCATAACCACAATGAACCATGCAATCTGCGCATTTTGGGTTTTTGCCATAACCGTAGTCGTCCCAGTTGGTATCTTCAATCAAGGATTTAAAGGTGGGGGCATAACCTTCGTCTGCCAGCAGATAACAGGGTTTTTGCCAACCAAAAACGTTTCGTGTTGGATTTCCCCATGGGGTGCATTGGTAGGTTTGATTACCGGCTAAATAGTCGAGGAATA
Source organism: Thiohalomonadales bacterium (assembly GCA_048060815.1). Classification (GTDB taxonomy): domain Bacteria; phylum Pseudomonadota; class Gammaproteobacteria; order UBA6429; family Thiohalophilaceae; genus CAYQUC01. The sequence goes on from JBGMQW010000004.1 coordinate 8,548, forward strand.
AACTCGATTGATTAAACCGCCATTTATTTTTGCGTGTACGACCAATTTTAAAAATTTCGCGGAACAAACGTTTACTGGCCGAACGCTGCAGAAAAACATCTTGCGCCGGTGCAGCTTCGTAACTGTAGCCAGGTGAAATAGTGACACTTTCAATGCCCATTTCGGTGCACATATCCAGAAATTCTGCTATTTCCTCAGCGGGCTCACCCTGGAATAATGTGTAATTTGTAGTTACCCGAAAGCCTTTATCTAAAGCTAATTGTATTGCTTTTATCGCCCGGTCATAAACGCCGGTTTGGCAAACCGAAGTGTCATGACGTTCACGGTTACCATCAAGGTGAATCGAAAAAGTCAGGTACGATGATGGCGTAAACCTGTCGATATGTTTCGAGAGTAATAACGCATTGGTACATAAATAAACAAATTTCTTGCGTGCCACGATGCCATCAACGATTTCATGAATTTGTTTATGGATTAACGGTTCGCCACCCGGTATAGAAACAATCGGAGCACCACATTCATCAACGGCAGACAGACAGTCTTCGACACTCAATCGTGCATCAAGAATATCATCAGGATAATCAATTTTGCCACAACCCGCACAAGCCAGATTACACTTAAATAATGGTTCAAGCATTAATACCAGAGGATAATACTTATTCTTTCGTAATTTTTGACCAATCAGGTATTTACCGATTCGGTATTGTTGGATTAATGGGATACTCATAAAATTCCGTGTCCTTGATTATATTGTGATTAGTTCGATTGACAAAATTAATTGAGTTAAGCTAATGCAGTTTTCTTTTGCAATAGCACGCGGGGTAATCGAAATTGGGTGGTTTCTTTTTCGCCGTCCATCTCTGCGATTGATGTAACTCCTAATGATTCAAGTCGTTTTATCACTCTTTCTACCAAAATCTCAGGTGACGATGCACCTGCTGTTATGCCAATTTTATTTATATTTTCCAACCATTCGGGTTGCAAGTCATTTTCATCCTGAATCAGGTAAGCAGGTAGTTTACACTGCTCACCGACTTCACGCAGTCGATTTGAATTAGAGCTATTTCTTGCTCCTACGACAAGTATTAATTCTACTTTTTTGGCTAATTCATGTACAGCAATTTGTCGGTTTTGGGTCGCATAACAGATGTCATCGAGCTCCGGGCCCTGAATATCGGGAAATCGATCTTTTAGTGCATCAATCACTTCACGGGTATCGTCAATGCTGAGTGTCGTCTGAGTCACATAGGCGATTTTGGTTGAATT
>JBGMQW010000004.1:9913-45766 GCA_048060815.1 Thiohalomonadales bacterium
CCTTCTGGAACAACGTCGAGAGATTCAACAAATATTGCACCGCGTTGTCGTAAGTCTTCAACCACAAAAGGGTTATGCACAATTTCATGATAAACATAAACCGGGGCACCATAGATTTCTAATGCCATATCAACAATATCAATGGCACGTACGACTCCGGCACAAAAACCACGCGGTTGAGAAAGTAGCACTTGTTTTGACATGTGTTTTCCTTTTTACGACAAATCTCATTATTTCATAATTTATATAGCATGTGTAAAACCAGGAGATTTAATCCGATATCAATGTATCATAATAACCAAGTTTGCTTAACATACGATTATAAAACATAACAGCTAGTGCTTACAAATTAGAAATAACATAAAATTTATACCGTCATTATTATTTATGTGATAAACCATAAAATTGGTCAGCAGATATCCAAAATACCGGTATACCAAATATACAAACAACGATTTACATAAATAAATATGTGGCACTTTTAGTGCTACTTAGAGTGTTTTGTTTTATTATTCTTTAAAATCAGTATATATTTCCTGAAATTCTAACTTATCTCGCTTTTAAAAACTTGCCTTTATACGACAATGAGAAATTCAGCAGCAAATATTAGTTGCATCTGTGGCTTAACCCAAATTCAAATCCAGGTATTTTTGTTAAAAACAAAGAAATTAAAAAAAATAATGACCGCTACCTAAATCAGATAAAGTAAATCAAGCAAAATTTATTAACCACTTTAAAAACTAAACCAGGGATAAAATTTTTATGCAATTTGATCTAACCGCCATTGCTATTGCTTATGCTCTTGGACTCCTGGCACGATATGTCGGTTTACCGCCATTAGTGGGTTATTTGTTTGCCGGGTTTGGTTTGTATGCCGTTGGTGGTCAACTGACACCGACACTAACTGGTTTCTCTAATATGGGCGTGACATTACTGTTATTCAGTGTCGGCTTAAAATTACGTATCAAAAGTCTATTGATGCCTCAAATCTGGGCGGTTGCCTCGTTACATATGCTGATAATCGTGGTGCTATCGGCAGCATTTATTATGATACTGGGTATTTTCGGGGTATCGTTATTTACCGGTCTCGATCCGGTAGTGATTGCAATAATAGCGTTTGCGTTAAGTTTTTCCAGCACGGTGTTTGCGGTCAAGGTTCTCGAAGAAAAAGGAGAAATGTATTCACTCTATGGCAGGATATCCATCGGTATCTTGATTATGCAAGATATTGCAGCCGTGCTGTTCCTGGCAATTTCTACCGGCAAGATTCCTTCAATCTGGGCTCTAACTTTACTGTTACTAATCCCGTTGCGACCATTAATTTATCGACTATTGGAAAAATCCGGACACGGTGAGCTGCAAGTGTTATTCGGTTTAACACTAGCACTCGGTGGTGCGCAACTATTCGAATTAGTGAGTGTTAAAGGTGATCTGGGAGCATTGATTCTCGGTATAATGCTTGCCAATCATGCCCGAGCACATGATCTGGCGCGGCAGTTACTTGGTTTTAAGGATTTATTTCTAGTCGGATTTTTCCTTTCAATTGGTTTATCCGGACCGCTTAGTTGGGATAATGTAATAATTAGTTTGTTGTTATTGTTGTTGATACCATTAAAAACGATACTTTTTTTTGGTTTATTGAACAAATTTCATCTACGTGCACGAACCTCCTTACTGACATCACTGAGTCTGGCAAATTACAGTGAATTTGGTTTAATCGTGATCGGCATCAGTGTTAGTAATGGCTGGCTTGGTAGTGAGTGGTTACTTATTGTTGCCATTGCACTGTCGCTTTCGTTTATTATCGCGGCACCATTGAATGGCGCTTCTTATCGTTTTTATACCAATATACTCAAACACTTAACACCTTTTGAGTCGCCACAACGTTTAACCGAGGAAAAAGATATTTATCCAGGTGAAATCAATGTGATTATTTTTGGCATGGGACGGGTTGGTCGAGGTGCTTACGATGTTATGTGCAAACGTCAGGATCAACAGGTTCTTGGTGTGGATATTGATGAAGAAACAGTGAATAAATTAACAGAACAGGGTTTGAATGTTATTCGTGGTAGTGTTACTGCTCCTGATTTCTGGAATCGGATTCATCTGGATCATGATAAATTAAACCTGATTCTACTTGCCATGCCCAAAGCAACGGTAAATCTGCTTGCTACAAAAGAACTAATAGAACGTGGTTATACCGGTAAAATAGCAGCAGTTGCGAAGTATAAAGATGAAATTGAATCATTACAAAAAGCTGGTGTTCATGCCGTATTTAATCTTTATGCCGAAGCGGGGGTAGGCTTTGCTGAACATGTTTGCCAATCATCGCTTCTACCAGAGTGTAATAGTAACGAAATAAAATAGGGTATTATTCAACATATATCAGTATTTCAATATAACCCGTAAAAACCTGAATACATAAAATAATCTGTTATCCACTCAAAAGTGTACTAACTAAGACTATGTTCATAATAAAAGTCAAAATTTGACTAAAAAATAAACATAATTATGATGATGTTTTAAAATTGTGAATAAATTTATAAAAATGAGTTAATTTAGCCGGTATAATTCATTTCTGAGATTGACACTAATTATTTTTCAATAATATTTCGCATCGTTAATTACTAATAATGAAACAAAAAATAACTCAATTTTTATTAATACTGGTCATTAGCCAATTAATGTTTGGCTGTTCATTACCGGTTGAGTCATTTTCAAATGATTTAAATAAAGTGGTCATGTCTAATAATGATCCTCAAACGGTTATGCAGGCATTACCTGCTTATATTATGCTAATAGATGGCTTGATTGAAAGTGATCCAGAAGATGAAGAGTTACTGGTAGCATCTGCAAAACTGATGAACAGCTATGCTGGATTATTGGGTGCTAAGGTAGATTTGTATGTTGAGCAACCAGAGTATCAACAGCAAATAATGAAAGAGCAACAAAAAAAGCTAAATCAGAAAGCATTGCAACGGGTTTCTCGTGCACTGTGTTTATATGATGATAATTTTTGTGATTTGAACAAAATTCAATTTACTGAATTTAAAGCTCGACTAAGTTTAGTCACCAAAGATGATGTCGAAATGATTTATAATTTTGGCACTAGCTGGTTGTCCTGGGTTCAGGTTAATTCTGATGACTGGAATGCCAAAGCAAAATTGCCTCAAATTAAATTACTTATGGAAGCGGTAGTTAAATTAGATGAAAACTGGCAACATGCCGGTGCCCACATGTACCTGGGAGTATTAAACAGTTTATTACCTGAAACATTAGGTGGAAAGCCGGAACAAGGTAAAGCTCACTTTGAAGATGCAATCAGACTAACAGACGGCAAAAATCTGATGGCTAAAGTGTTATTTGCAGAATATTATGCTCGACTGGTTTTTAACAAAGACCTGCATCAGCAATTAATATCTGAAGTTATAAACTCAAAGGTTTCAGCTCCCGGACTAACATTATCAAATACCCTTGCAAAACAGAAAGCGAAAGTTTTACAGCTAAGTGCTGCAGATTATTTTTAAATACAGAATAAGTGAAATAAAATGAAAATATCAAAAATACTCATCATATTAATCAGTCTTTTCTACCTGGCATCTGTTCAAGCAAAAACATTTAAAATTGCTACAACTGCACCGGGTGGATCTTTCTGGATGAACCAAATGCGAGCTGGAGCAAAAAAAATAAAACAGCTTACCAATGACCGGGTTAAGTTCAAATTTTATCCAGGTGGGATTATGGGTTCCGAGGCAGTGATGATGAAAAAGATTCGAATTCATCAGTTACAGGGTGCCGCAGTGTCAAATGGTATCCTGTCAAAATTTTACCCGGATAGTCAGATTTATGCTTTACCCATGATTTTTAATAATTATGACGAAGTTGATTATGTCCGAAATATTATGGACAAAAAAATTATTAAAGGACTTGAACAAGCCGGTTTGATCAGCTTTGGTCTATCCGAAGGTGGCTTTGCTTATATAATGTCGACCACCCCCGTTAAGAAAACGGTGGATTTGGATAATCATAAAGTCTGGAGTCCTACCAATAATAAACAGGTTGAATTAGCATTGAAATCCTTTGGTATAACGCCAATTCCATTAAATCTGGGGGATGTGTTAACAGGCTTGCAAACAAACCTTATTGATACAGTAGCAGTAGCCCCTATTGCCGCAATTGCACTGCAATGGCATACACAGATTAAAAATGTCACTAATTTACCATTGATGTATATTTATGCAACATTGGTGCTTGATAAAAAAGAATTCAACAACCTTACTAAAGATGATCAAAAAATTGTCAATGAAGTAATGACTAAAATATTCACAAAGATAGATAAACAAAATCGCATCGATAATTTATCTGCTTTTAACGCACTAAGCAATCAGGGAATTAAAATCGTTTCGCCAGAAAGTGATGATTTAAAAATCTGGTATGAAAAAGGTAAAATTGCCAGAACTAAAGTAATGTCTAAAGGTATTATGTCTGATAAGACTATTAAAGAAATTACCCAACTGTTAACGGTATTCAGAAAAAAAAAGAATTTAAGTGCTGCAAAATAAAAAAATAAATTCAATTGTTTTTTGGCTTCATCGTTTAGAAGACGGGATTTTAATATTTATTCTCGCAAATATTTTATTATTTGCAATTATACAAATTTTTCTCCGTAACTTTTTTGATAGCGGGTTGATTTGGGGTGATGTCCTGTTACGCATACTGGTGTTGTGGCTAACTTTGGCAGGAGCAATTGTCGCTACACGCCAGGGCAAACAAATCAATATCGATATACTGTCGCAATTTATTCCTGAAAACTATAAAAAATTCTTCAAAAATTTAAACTCATTATTTGCTGCATTAGTTTGCTTGTTAATAAGTTATTTCAGTTTTGAGTTTGTTTACTCTGAATATATCTCTGGTGACTATGCATTTGGAGTTATCCCTCTCTGGCTGACAGAATCTATTATACCTTTAGGATTTGGTATAATGGGTATTAAATATGTTACCCGGATAATGACTAATACTGAATAAATATGATAACTCTACTTGTAGTGCTTGTTTTAATTTTTCTGGCGTTATCAGGTGCACCGTTGTTTTCTATTATCGCAGCGGGTGCATTATATGGATTTTATATTGCCGATATAGATCTACAGGTGATTGGTATCGAACTCTACCGTATCACCGAAACACCCTTGCTAATGGCTCTGCCATTGTTTACTTTTACCGGTTATATCTTAAGCGAAAGTAACACTTCGCAACGTATGCTGGATTTAATCCAGTCAATGGTTGGTTGGATACCCGGTGGACTGGTTATTTTTTCATTTATCTTTTGCGCATTATTCACTGCATTTACCGGTGCATCCGGTGTAACAATTGTTGCTTTGGGCGCATTGCTTTATCCTGCTTTGAAAAAAGCACGTTACTCTAATAAATTTAGTTTAGGCATGGTAACCGCATCCGGAAGTTTAGGTTTATTATTAGCACCTTCCCTACCGCTCATTTTATACGGTATTATTGCCCAGCAAATGGAGCTTGAAATACAATTTGAAATTAATGATTTATTTATTGCAGGTTTGATACCGACAGCACTCATGGTGATAACATTATCAATTTATTCCATTATTAAAAATAAACAATTTAATATTACTACCGAGAAATTTAATAAACAAAAATTATTCAGTTCATTATGGGCAATGCGCTGGGAATTACCGATGCCGCTATTTGTAATTGCAGGGATATACTCCGGTTTTTTTGCAATTTCAGAAGCTGCTGCTGTAATTGCACTTTATGTTGTGTGTATAGAAACATTATTATACAAGGAAGTTTCATTCGCAAAGCTTAAAACGGTAATACATGAGTCGATGATAATGGTTGGTAGTATTTTGTTGATCCTCACCGTATCATTAGCATTAACCAATGTATTTGTTGATGCGGAAGTGCCAGGTAAATTATTTACTTTTATCCAGGAAAATGTCACAAGCAAAACAGGATTTTTAATTCTACTTAATATTTTTCTGTTATTTGTTGGTGCTATTCTGGATATTTATTCAGCCCTTATCATTATTGTACCTTTGATATTACCTGTTGCAATAAACTTTGGTGTTCATCCGGTACATCTCGGGATTATTTTTCTGGCTAATATGCAAATTGGATATTTAACACCACCAGTTGGAATAAATTTGTTTATTTCAAGTTTCAGGTTCAAAAAACCCATAGCAGAAATTTATAAAGCCAGTTTACCTTTTATGTTAGTGCTTATTCTGGTTTTATTGGTTATTACTTATATACCACAACTAAGTTTATACTTTATTCTGGATTAAAATTTCAGGATTATAATTAATTTTTAAACCGCTTAAAAAACTCTGCGAACCTCTACGGTTAATGGTTTTGAATTTAATAACTTCTAATTACATCGTAATAAAAATAACCGCTTTAGCGATTCTTGTAACGATTCAAATCAAATAACCCTGAATAGACAGGATAATCATGTTTATATTTTTTATAAAACCAGTCAGAGACTTGCCAAAAGTTCGGCGAAGAACGACGTACTCCATATTTTTCAATCAACAGTTCGTATTTTTCAAGGCCATCTACTTGTTTATATTGTTCAACAAAGTTATCTAAATCATTATAATCAATCTCCATAAAAAAATTCGGATAGGATCCAACAAAACCTGGAATAATATCAATGGTATCTTCTTCTGGTACACGTTTGTTTTTATTTTGATCTAGTGACGTTGTGTTAAGGAAAGATTTATTTCGCAATATAGTATAAACCAGATCTTTCTCCAGACTACCGTTGACTTTAATACGAATAAAGGTAACATCCGGAAAAACAGCAGTAACCAGACCTTTAATAATTTCTAACTGATGAAATGCTTTTTGTACTTTGGTTCCCGGATGATTCAGGTCACGGGATTTACATACTGACGGGGAATCAAGACAACGATTTATTACATCATTATTACTACTTTGGGCCTTTTTCAGATATTTACTAATTTTGACAAGTAATTCTTTTTTAACATCATCCGTTTCATACTGTATCCGTGTTTCATGAGTCCTGACTTTCGCCTTTTTCATTCCTTTTAAAATCCTTTTTGTAACATCAGAGTCACGATACCACGACTTATGAATTTTAACTCTGTCTGCTATTGGTAAAAAAGCAAGAAACGTTGCCTCAGCCTCAACACGCAGAAAATCCATATACAACCGGGCCGATAACTGATGACCGACATTTCCATAGACATTAAAACCTGCGACGAGTAAATAATAGATTCGTTCAAATATTGGATAATCGATTACCCATGCTGTTTTCGGGATTTCACCGACAAAGCCTTTTAATACCGATCCACTGTCATAATGACGATAAACGGTTAATGCGGCATTATCATTACTAAAATTGCCATTCCAAATCTCTTCGATACCTACGCCGCTAGAACCAGGGTAATTTTTATCATAGTAGGCCAATTTATCTCGCATGTAATTTTTAACAACGTTATCATAGGTAGCCCACATTGATAATAAACTGGCTCCGTCTTCCAGTTCGGTTGGTAAGCGCAGATCCTGACTGATTTCTTCCAGAAACTTTGAATCCTGACTAATCATACTTTTATCAGGATCCATAAACGTTACCCAAAAATGATCATCAACTACACCTAATGCAATTGATCCTCGGCAAACCGGACCTTTAATAAAACTAGCCACAAAATATTGTGCTTCGTCAAGTAAAAACTGATAACGATTTTTTGCGGGTATGTCCCGATAAGTTTTAAACGGATTGGCAGATGACTCTACGTCATACGAAGGAAGTGTGGTAACTGTATATGATGGTTCCAAAAATAATTGTTTCAAGCGTTTCAAACGTTTATCACTTAATGGATACGGTATGTGTGTTTTGTCAACAATAGTGCGTGTGTAATGTTTGATTCGATAATAAAACTGATCAACACCCGGATCATTATAGGGTCGAACCGTATTAATAATCTCAATGGCTTGTCCAGGTTGGGTCTTTGAGCGAACTACCATGAAAAAATTCTTTTTAGATACATCTTCAAAATACAGATGCCCCGCATACAAATGCTCATAAAGATAACGTGCCATCAGTTTTTGTTTATTGCTGGAGCCGTTTAAAAATGTTTCCCATTTATCGACCTGGTTTTGTAGTTTAGCTGACAGTGGTTTTTCAGGCTCAACAAATGCACCTTGTTTGAGCCAGGTTTCGATGGTTTTAAATTCTTTGTTGCTAATCGGTGGTAGTGCAAACGGCATACCCCATTGTGGATTCTTTTGTGCGAAAGCAGGATACGACATTATGTTCGGACAGGTTTGTGAATGTACAAAGGTTTCGTCGCCAATTAATTTAGTGCCGATGGTATATTCGTTAGATAAACGACCTTTTGTAGTAAATTCATGTGCTCGTTTGGTGGTTAATACTTTATATAATAAAGAATTATCCAGGTTGAACTGTTCATTTTGGAGTCGTTCATTAAGGATCGGGGTAAACTTTTTTTCCCGCCATTGTGTTGTCGTGCTGGCATCAATACCGAGACGAGTCGGTTTTTGTGTGAAAAATCGTGAACCATTGTAAACCGGTTTAGTTGATGCACCCCGATCGATACCTTCGATTGATGTGAAATTTATTTGACAAGGTGCATCATTACAACTGTGGCATACCGCACAACGTTGAACCAGAACCGGCCGTACCTCTTTGTTAAATGATATATGCGTATTTTTTGCTACTTCCTGCTCCGTTAATATACGATTTTTGGGGGACGATGGGCCATAGCGTTTTTCATAATTCTTTAGTGCAATTGAGCAACTGGTAATTAGTAATAATAGGACAATTGATATAATAAATTTTTGTATTTGAGATAGAAGACTGATTTTCTGATACATAATTTGAGTATATCCTTAGATTAGTTTACTTTCAGAATATTAGTTCTAACGATTTTTATAACGATTTAAATCAAACAATCCTGAGGACACAGGATAATCATGTTTATATTTTTTATAAAACCAGTCAGAGTATTGCCAAAAATCAGGAGCTGTACGACGTATTCCATACTTATTGACCAGTAGTTCGTATTTTTCAAGTCCGTTTATTAGTTTATATTGTTCCACAAATTTATTTATATCACTATATTCAATTACCATAAAAAAATTCGGATAGGACCCAACAAAACCTGGAATAATATCAATGGTATCTTCTTCTGGTACACGCTTGTCTTTATTTATTCCAAGTGATGTGGTATTAAGAAAAGATTTATTTCGCACTACAGTATAAACCAGATCGTTTTTAATGCTACCATCAACTTTAATTCGCATAAAGGTTACATCCGGGAAAACAGCGGTAACAAGTCCATGTATATTTCCTAATTTCTGTAGTGCTTTTTGTACTTTTGTTGTAATCTGATTTAAATTATCAGGTTTACATTTACCTGCTAAATCAAGACAATGATTAATTATAGCACCTCTGTTACTTTGCGCTTTTTGTAAATGCTTATTAATTTTAACAAAAAATTCTTTTTTGACATCATTAGTTTCATATTTTATCTGGCTCTCGTGAACAATGCTAGTTCGTCCCTTGCTTAAGGCTTTCACAATTTTTTCTGTAACATCTGATTTACGATACCATTGTTTATGTATTTTAACCCTGTTTTCACTTGGTAAAAATGCAAGAAAAGAAAGTTCAGCCTCAACCCGTAGAAAATCCATGTACAAACGGGTAGATAACTGATGACCGACTTTTCCATACACATTAAAACCTGCAGCCAGTAAATAATATATTCGTTCAAATATCGGATAATCGATCACCCATCCTGTTTTCGGAATTTCTCCTACAAATCCTTTTAATACAGTTGCGCTGTCATAATGACGATAAACAGTTAATGCGGCATTATCATTTTTTTTATTACCATTCCATATTTGTTCAATACTAAAACCTTTATTACTATTTAAATGTGTGTCATAGTAGTTCAATTTTTTATAGATATAATCTTTAAATACATCCGTATACGTATACCACACCGATAATAAAGAGGCGTTATCTTCAAGTTCTGATGGTAATCGTAGCTCATCGCTGACTTGTACCAGGAATTTTGAATCCTGACTAACCGGACTTTTGTCCGGATCCATAAATACAACCCAAAAATGATCATCAATTACACTTAATGCAATAGACCCACGACAAACGGGTCCTTTAATAAAATTAGATATAAAATACAATGCGTCATCAAGTAAAAACTGATAACGGCTTTTTGCAGGAATTTTTGCATATGTTTTAAACGGATTAGCCGATAATTTTTGTTCATAAGACGGTAGTGGAAAAACGATATATCTAGGTTTTAAAAATAACTCTTTATAGCGTTTCATACGCTTATCACTAAGTGCATAAGGCATGTGTGTTTTGTCAACAATAGTTCGTGTGTATCGTTTAAGCCGGTAATAAAACTGATCAACACCTGGATCATTATAAGGTCGAATAGTATTAATAATGTCGATAACTTGTCCGGGCTGGGTTTTTGAGCGAACTAACATAAAGAAATCTTTCTTTGACACGTCTTCAAAATACAGGTGTCCCGCAAATAAATGTTCGTACAGATAACGTGCCATGAGTTTTTGTTTATTGTTAGTATTATTTAAAAATCTTTCCCATTTATTCACCTGGTTTTGAAGTTTCTGTGAAAGTTGTTTTTCAGGTTCAACATATGCTCCTTGTTCGAGCCAGGTTTCTATGGTCTTAAACTCCTTGAGGCTAATCTGTGGAAGTGCAAATGGCATCCCCCATTGTGGATTGTTTTGTGCGAATGCAGTATACGACTCAACGTCAGGACAGGTTTGTGAGTGCACAAAAGATTCGCTATCAATTAATTCAGTACCAATGTTATATTTTTCAGACAAGCGACCTTCTGTAGTAAATTCATGTGCTCGTTTGGCGGTTAATACTTTATATAATAAAGAATTATTCAGATTGACCTGTTCATTTTGTCGTCGCTCATTGAGTATCGGCCTAAACTCTTTCTCCCGCCACTGTGACGTAGTACTGGCATCAATGCCCAACCGGGTTGGCTCTTGTGCAAAAAATCGTGCGCCATTATAAACCGGCTGGGTTGATGAACCACGATCGATACCTTCGATTGATGTGAAATTTATTTGACAAGGTGCATCATTACAACTGTGACATACTGCACAACGTTGAACCAGAACTGGTCGTACTTCTTTTGTGAATGATATATGCGTATTTTTTGCTACTTCCTGCTCACTAAGAACACGATTTTTCGGTGACGATGGGCCATAAAGTTCCTCATAATTTTTTAACGCGGTTGAACAACTGACGATTAGTAGTAACAGGAATAATGAAATAATGAATTTATGTATTCGAGATAGAAGGCTGATTTTATGGTACATGATTTGAGTATTCCCTTCGTAAATAAACCGATAAATAGTATTATAGTATGTTATAAAAAATTTAGAAATCTTTTGTTAATATCACCGTTCAAAAGTATATCTGATTTCAGCTCCACTAAGGCTGTTAGTAGCTGAAGATTCTGTAAATAATTCCCAATTTCTGTCTAATTCAAAACGAATACGTAAAACTGATGCACTCGTAAATAAACCAATTGCATAATCGAAATAACTCCCGGATGGCAGAGCATTATCTGAACTACCTGGCGAAGTTAAACTATTAAGACTAAATGAATTATTATTCGTTAGTTTTCCAAACAGTAAATAAGAAACTATTTCTGTTTCGGGCATACTCGGAATAGAATAAACACTGACTACCGGGGATTGTAATTTACCGGTTAGACGTACCCCGGCAGTAATATCACCGGAACGCTTTGTTGCACGAACATTAATATCGGGATTACTAATCGGTACATTCTCAAAAATCAACCGTCCAATGTTCATATCCAGAATAACACCTAAGTACTCATAACGGCCTTGTTTAATGTGCAAAGCACCTTGTCCAAGAGCAGTTTGGCCGGGTTCCATTTTAACATCAATATTACCGGTTATGTTACCGCTTATACCATAACCTTCATAATAAACCTGATCACTTAAAATAAATTCTATATTGCTGTAAATACCCAAGCGACTCAATTTACGTTTAGCTTTTTCTTCTGGCGAATCTTTTTTGTTAACGAATACCACATCATCTGAAATATTGATTGAATGTGGCAAAGCATCAGTCATTTTAATAATCGCTCGGGAAACATTGATGTCACCACTAATATCAGCCCGCTTTCCCTTTCTGTTTAATTTAATTCGGGGGGAAATTTCAATAAATGATTTTTTTGCATTAAAAACCTGGATATCTTTTCCCTTTATAGTAACTTGCAAAGGCCAACCTTGTGTTGGATCAGTTACGAATAAACCATCAATAGTAGCTGAACCATCTCCGGATAAAAACCCACCGGATATTTTAAAATTATTATAAGTATCGGATTTCATATCAAACTTTACATCTTTAAATTCCAGCCCTGCTGCAGGAATCGAGATTATGGAACTGGTGATAGTGGAATATCCCGATAAAAACGGTTTATTCAGCGTTCCTTGTAATTGAATATCCGAATTCCAATCGCCTTGAATATCTTCGATAGCTGTATAAAATAAACGGATAAAATCCGGGTGACGTGAATTGGATTTTAAATAACCTGTTATCGGCCAATCTTTAATGGGGATGTTATTTTGTGGAGAGATTAGATTAACTTCAGCGGTGAGCTCTTCGTTATCTTCAAATTGAAACCTTATGTTACTAATTATATCTTTACTGGTTTGTTTATAATTGAATACACCAGATTGAATACTGGATAGTCGAGCTGTTTCTTTATCTAAAACCACATCAACAGAAGCATCACTTACCTTTAGCGAAATATCGATATCATTAATTTTTCGGTCTAAAGCATGTAATTCTGCTGAACCATTAACATCACCGTTTAACTTATATTGCCTGTTTAGTAATATTTGAAAAAATGATAATGGAACATCTTCAAAATTAAATCGAGTATCCAGACTTTTGCTTTTACGCCACTGGCTATTTGCACACCAACGGGCTTTATTATTAATCCAGCAGGACTCTGGAAAATCTATACCATTTTGCGATAATTTTATTCCATCACTAGGCGATAACTGCCAGTTTCCGGCAGATTCACTGGATAAACTACCCTTTACAATTTTGCCCTGCCATTCGATATTTTCCAGATCATTAACTGCTCCGGCGATATTAATTTGTAACGCATCTTTTCCTGATTTTACGATTGCTTTAATTTGATGATTATCTGGCTTACCCGTTGCACTTAATTTAATATTATCCAATAAATAATCCTGGTATTGGATATTTTGAGCCTGTGCAACAAACATAGAATTATTTTTCCCACTCAGGTCGATATTCATGTCTACTGTGATGTTACTTATTTGCTGTTGTTGATTAATCACAATTTCAGATGCTTTTAGTTTGCCAGTAATTACAGGTTGTTGTCGTTCCCCTGTGACTGATCCGATAATACTAAATTTACCTGTTACACCAGGATCAATCATATCGATTGCAGCTTGATCAACATCCCAGTTAAGATCCCATTTTTCTCCAACTTTACCTGAAACATCTACTGTCGTATCACCCACCGCAAGTTTTAATTCATTAGCAAAATAGGTAATAAAATTTGTATCTTTGTTAATCTGCAACTCACCACTAGCATTGAAGCTTTCGCCCCTTAACTCACCGTGACTATTACTGAGAAGAATTTGCGCATTAATATCATTTTCGATAATATTACCGCTATTCTTGAGTTTAAATGATATATCACCCGGCCACATAACGTGCTCTTTTATCGTTAAACCAGCCGGGTTAATATGACTACCCAACAGTGTACTATTCCAATGAAAACCTTTTTCCCAGTTAATCTTACTTGTTCCGGTGACGTTACCATCAAGAAAGGAACCACTAAGTTGCGTAATATCCATACCGGAATAATCTCCAGTCAGTGTGGCGTCAACATTTTTAAAATAAAGATCTTTATAAACTATCTTGGTGTTTTTCAACAATAATTCATAATTCTGTTCCGAGATTTTTCCTGAAACTTCACCGTATTGACTAAAAAGTTCTGTTGGACCGGTTAGGGGTAATTTAATATCTTGCCATGTAGATTGCCCGGTAAAATCCCAGGTTTTATTAGCCAAAGATAACTTACCTTGTAATTGAATATTTGCGTTGGATTCTGGCTGAGTTATAGTTGCCTGATTAATAAAAAATGTTTGCTTTAAATATTTTATATCCAGTATTGATTCGATGTCACCATCAGGTAATGACAGTTGAAACTTGCCATTAACATAAGCGTTTTCACGATTACCTTTTAAATCACCTTCGCCACTAATTAAGCCGACTAATGCTGGTTTGAATTTTACTTTATCAAAATATGTTACGTAATCAAATTTACGCATCACTAACTTTCCATGCCATTTTGACTCTGCGTTTATATTTTCTAATACACCAGTAAACTCTAAACCATCGGGTTGCTCCATATTCAGATTAATATTGAGTAGCTTAATGTCTCCTGTTAGTTTTGCTCCAGCCCGAACTTTTTTTAAGCCTTGTTTATATACTTCCCAATTTACTTTACCATCAATTGATAACACCGGTTGCGAAGACAAAGTCCCGGATGCATCAACAGAATAATCGGCTGTGAAAATACTAAAGTTTTCAAAAAACAGGTTATTACTGTGTATGTTTCCGCTAAATTTAATTTCATTTACTAATTTGACTTCATTTGTTGTTGTATCATGAATTCGAATATCCCGAAAAATCACTGAATCGAGGTTAACTGGTAAAACAACTGAAAAATTAATTTGTTCCTTTAAAATACTCTCTAAAAAATTTGTGCTATTATCATCCGTGAAATTAATATTTGTATCATCAAGTTCCAGTGAAGTAATATGAATATTGCCATAAAGTAATGACAGCAGATGCCATTCAAGTTTTATTTGTGCGATTTTTATCTCGTTATCGGCAGATTTAAAATGTATTTGTTGTAGTAAAACGGGACCTAAAATACCGCCTTGAATTTTAGCTATTTCCAATGTTCCTGGTAAGCTGGTTGTTATTTGGGAAATCGCCCGGCGTAATATTTTGTCAGAATTCACAGCATAAAGTAATGCTGAGATAACAAACACTAAAAATGCTAACCATAATAATTTGAATTTGATGGTATTCACAAATCCGGGCCTATTGATACATGAATACGTATGGGATTATCTGGCTCACTAATTGCGGAGGCCAGGTCAAGTCGAACTTGTCCAATTATGGTTTTCCAACGAATTCCTATACCAACCCCAGTTGCAACATCAATTTTATTAATATTATTAAAGGCATTACCTACATCATAAAAAACAGCCACACTCCAGTCTTTTAGTATTCGAAAATCGTATTCAACACTACCTACCAGTAAATGTTTACCGCCGATAACTTTTCCATCTGAATTTTTAGGTCCCAAACTGGCAAAAGAGTAACCACGAACACTCTGGTCTCCACCGGTAAAATAACGAAAGGATGCTGGAAGATCCAGGATACTGTCAACATAACTCGCTGCCAATCTGGCTCGTGTTAAGAATCGACCTCGACTAAATACCGGAAATATCCATTTAGTGTTGACATCAGTTTGTAGAAAATCAGTACTTGATAAAAATACTTCTTTCGAGCCACGAACTGTTGCCGATAACAAGTGACCTTTTGTAATATATAATTGCCTACGAGGAACAACCCATATCCAGGTAGCACTGGGTAATAAAAGATTTATATTCTCATTATCTTGCACACCAACAGAAAAAAGTTCTTGTTGTAGATCTAAAGCTAAAATCTCACGCCACTCACCTCGCATAATTGACCGAGCCAGGCCCAGTTGTGCAATTCTGCTTTCACTAGTAGTGGTTTTTTGCAGGTTCAAGTTAGTGGTAATAACATATTCATCATCACGTGGATTGCGAAACGGTATACGATAACGTACACCGATAATTCCACCAAGTTTAGATGCTTCTACACCTAAATAAAGACGATGCCCTTTAAAATTCAAACGTCGTCTTGACCAGCCCAAACTACCACGAATACCGCTATCGGTGGAATAACCAAAGCCAATACTATACTTTGATGGTTTTCGTAACTCGGTGGTTATCTCAATTGGAATTTTATAGTCCACCGCCAGGTCGCGACGTGGTTTTATGTATATCTCACTATAGTAATCGCTGTCGCCCAATACATTTTGTTGCTCAAGAATTTTTTTGCTTAAATATGGTTCACCTTCTTTTAAAATAACAAATTTTTGAATTAAATCCGGGTCTATATTATTTTCTTTTATACTGATGGGACCCATGAAATATCGCTCTCCGGTGATTATTTCTAACGATATATCAGCAGTGTGGTGGTTTTTATCGATTGCAACTTCACGTTGAGTTAGTTTAGCGTCCAGAAAGCCATTCGCAATAATCATTTTTAGTAAAGTATTTTTAGTTTCTTCATAACGTGAATGAACAAAACCATCACCGCTTTTTATTGGAAGTTTAGTGAGATATTTTTTTACCGGAGCAAAATCTTTACCCGATCCAATTACGTCAACTTTAAGATAATTTATTATCACACGAGGTCCCAGTGTTATCTTGTACACCGCGTACCAACTGGTATAGTCATTATCCAGTCTACTTATTAGTTGTGCTTGATAATAACCTTGCGAATGCAGGTAGGAGGCGACTAATTTTAATGACTCATCAAATGTGGTTCGAATCTCATCAGCACTGGCATATAATTTATAATTAAAAGCACTAAAATCAATTAATGATTTAAGTTCCTTACTCATGGTTTTATCTAAACCACTAATTTTAATTTTAATATAAATGTAATCAGATTCATCAACGAGTACTTCGTCACCGTGCACATTGCTGTAGCACAGCACAGCGAAAAAAATTAAATACAGGAACAAGTATAGTTGCGTATTAAAAAAGAGGCTTTGGTGGCGTATCGCGTTAAATGTGAGCACTACTGTTAATTCTGTGTCTTTGTGGTTTAAATAATGAGGTATTGTGCGCTTATTATAATTGATTTTTTACTTCCAGTAACAGACATAATAATAATAAGATTTATTTCGAATTTTGTAGAAAGAGAATTTTTTAATTCAACAGGGTAAGATAGAATGCCTAAAAAATAATAACTGCAACCAATGCATTGGTTAATTAATAGCCAATAGTCGGGTTTACTGTTCGGGAAAGCGCCCTTATACTGTTTCGCATGGCTCAAGATGATACTTTAAAGAAGAAATATGTAAGAGCTGCGCTGTTTATCCACAGCCATACGGAAGACAGCAAACAACTAATCCACGCAATAGAAAATAATCCGTTCGGTTCCCGTATAACACCGATTCCATTTGACAGTTTTATTAAAGATGTCGAAAAGTCCCTCACAAATGTTGACCATGTTGTGATGTCCGGGTCAATGGACAATCTAAAATTTATCTTAAAACTCGCAGTGGATTACAAATTTACTGTTGGCGTACTACCATTGGCATCTCAAAAAAGTCTATCTATATCACTTGAACATTATAAAGAAACCGATAAGGCCATTGAACTGTCATTAAGACAAGATTCCCAGCTCATGGATCTGATTTTGTGTAATGGTATAATCGTATTGTTTAAAGCATCAATTGGTCGAGTACCGTTATTGGATATCGATCGCGATATTGGTTTTTTTGAATTTATTAGTAAAGCACTGAGTTCATTTAAGGGGATGAAATTCCTTAAGTTTAATATTGTTACCGCCAATAATAAAAAAATCAGCACTGCAGCCAGTGGTTGCATGATTGTACAACATTATAAAAAAAGTTTAGCATCCAGATTAATTCACCATGACAGTTCAGCCAGAGATGGTGCCATCTCGTTAATAATCACCTCTCCTTTTTCTGTTATTGCATATTTCAAATTTTTAATTCAAACCTGGCGCCGTTCTTCAGCACATCAAAAATTACCCAGCGCGGTAGGTTATATAAAAAGTAGTAAACTTGATATTGAATCAGAAATTGAACTTGCTGTTTCTATTGACGGAAAAAATGAAACTCACACACCAGTGCATTGTGAAGTTATTAAGGATGCATTACGTATTAATCTTGGAGAATGGCTGGAACAAGAAAATAATGTGAAGATATCCCAGGAATATATCATGACAGATAATATTCCGGATGAAAAAGAACTGCAGAAAACAGTGGGTACCAGTATCCCTTTTTTTTCTTATGCATCAGAACAGCGTTTTCGGGATTTATTTTTGTCATTACGTGCTGATGCTAAAATATCTTCACCATTCGTAATTTTAATGATACTCAGCACGGCATTAGCAACATTCGGTCTGTATCTAAATAGTGCTGCCGTCATTATTGGTGCAATGTTACTGGCACCTTTAATGAGCCCTATCGTTTCAATTGCAATGGCTTTGTTGCGACAAAATAAAGATATGTTTGAGAATTCCGCAAAAAAAATTATACTAGGAATATCTATTGCACTTTTTGTTTCCATGTTAATCGCTTTAATGTTTCCGCATAAGCCCGTAACAGCAGAAATGCTGGCTCGACTCAATCCTACTTTACTGGATCTTGCTGTTGCAATTCTTTCGGGTATCGCAGCAGCATATGCAAAATCTGTCAAAGAGATCGCCCAATCACTGGCTGGAGTTGCCATTGCAGTTGCTTTAGTGCCGCCACTGGCGGTTGCAGGTGTTGGACTGGGGCAAGCTGATTTGTGGTTTTTCATGCAAGCCTTTTTACTTTTTTCGACTAATCTGGTTGGAATTATTTTCTTTGCGGGATTAACGTTTCGTGTGCTTGGGTTTTCAGCCGCTATAAAGATTAAAAGAGGAATACTATTTGTTTTACTTTCTCTGGCATTAATTACTATCCCGCTTTACCTGTCATATAACCAAATTGTAAATACACTGTTAATGGAAGCGAAAATGGCGAAAGAACGTTTTCTGATTAATGGTAAGTACATCATCATTAATAAAGCAAGAATCACTTACAAAAGTGATCAGGAGATTGTTTATATGGAATTATATACCCGTGATACTTTATCACGCAGGGATCTGACTAAACTAAAACAAAAGATACAATCCACAAATAGTACAAAATTAATTATTAGAACCAAGATCATATATATTTTGTAGGTTACTATGGCACAATTAGTTCGTTTTATTATAATTTTTATTTTGTTATTAAGTTTTGTTGGCTGTGATCAGCCAGCTGCACCACTTAGTGGTTTAAAAATAAAAATTGGTGTTATAACACCAATCTCCGGTAGTAACTCGGCTGCAGGTAAGCACGGCTTAAAAGGCATTCAATTTGCCAGGCAATTGAACTCGTTCCTTGATAATGGTGATGAAATAGAACTCATTATTGAAGATGATCAAAGTGATCCGAAAAAATCTGTTATTGCACTTGATAAGCTGGTAAATGAAAATCACGTTAGCGCAATTTTATTATTATCGGGTAGTAATTCGGCTGTTGCTGTTTCTAAAGTCGCTAATAAATATGAAACCCCTATCATTGCAACGATTGCGACCAATCCTGAAGCACCCCGAAACAGTCAATTTATTAGTCAACTTGCATTTGACGATGAAACTCAGGCAATAGTAGCAGCACTTTTTGTTCGGGATGAACTGCTTATTAAACGCGTTGCAATATTTAACAATCCCAATAGTATTTATTCTAATTATCTGGCTCAAAAGTTCGCCGATAAATTAAAATCTGTTGATGGTATCGTTACCGATTTCATTAATTTGTCTGAAGAAGGGCCAAACAACTACCTTGATATAATAAAAATGGTACAGAAAAAAGACCCCAAATTACTTTATCTACCAATCAACGCAAACGCAGTACTTGCTATTGCTAAAGCGGCTAAAGAAATAAACTGGTCTCCAAAAATGTTAGCAACAGACGGAATGTTATCAAGAGTAATCGAACAAAATAAAAGTGATTTAAAACTATTAAATGGTATGCTTGCTACCGATTTGTATTCGAGTACGATGATACTCTCCGATTATGGTAAAAAAGTACTGGATCATATTAATGAAAATAATATTAAAATTACAACTCATTTATTAACAGGCATTGAAGGATATGATTTTTTATTAAATGCCATAAATCAATGTGAAGAACCCATTAGCCGTTTATGTATTAATGATATGATGCATACACAAAAAGATTTTACCGGCATCACTGGAATAATCACCATAAATGAAAATGGTAAAACTGAACGTACTCTATTTGTTAACACGATTGAAGGCGAACAGTTAAAATCTGTCGTTAAAGTTCATTAATTTGAAATCAAGAAAATCAAGGAATCTACACCCTTTAATTTTCCCCTTGATGTGCATTTATTGTCCATAAAATAACCAATTATGTTACGATTTTAGATTCCGGTAATCTCTGGTCCAATAAAAACACAGTTGATATTTACTTTTTTTTCATTTTCTATAATATAAGTGTTATCGCCCCCCAAAATTTACTTAATTGATGTGTTTCGTTACTTAATAATAATATAATCATGCAATGGAGTATCAAATAATGAAAATAATAAAATGTCTACTCGTTCTTTTTCTATTAAACGTCAGCTCTATTGCATTTGCCAAGTACGATAAAGTATCAAAATCTGAAGCCGAGGCCAAAGGCTGTCTGGCTTGCCATGACGGACTAGCGTCCATTCGTGAAGAAAGTAGCCCAATGTTAGCCATGATAAAAGGTATGGGTACAGGTTACGGTGATGCCAATGGTTGTGTCATTTGTCATGGTGGTAATCCAAAAGCCACTTCAAAAAAATCGGCACACAAGGGTAGCCCTAAAGCTCTGATCAAAGCACAAGGACCTCAAATGTTTTATAAGGATCCAGGCAGCATATGGATTAATCAATTTACCTGTTCACAGGCTGCTTGCCACCTGGGTTACAAAGATCGTATGGAAAAAAGCTTGATGAATACCGAAGCTGGTAAAATTCAGGGCAACTTGCATACCTGGGGAATCCCCGAAGTTCAGAACCATAAAGTACCCTGGGGTAATTATGATATAAAAGATAAGGATGGAACCACCCCGACTGTCGGTACAGATGCTTATAAAAAATACATGCGGGCTATGATTAAAGACCATCCGGATCAATTTCCGACTGAACTGAAACAAATACCGCAACCATCCGTTGAAGAAATAGAAAAAGATCCGAAATTGGCCGGATTTACTTATCAACGCCAGCAATGTCAACGTTGTCATATCGGTGTACGCGGTCGTGAAAGTCGTGGCGACTATCGGGGAATGGGTTGTTCTGCCTGTCATATTTTGTATAGCAATGAAGGTCTTTATGAAGGTAAGGATCCGACTATCGATAAAAAACAACCCGGTCATATGCTATCGCACAGAATGCGCGGAAGCCGTAAGGCAGGCGGAGGAATTCCGGTTGAAAGCTGTAATTCCTGTCACAACCGCGGTAAACGTATTGGTGTCACCTATCAAGGTTTAATGGAATTTGAATACGGTAGTCCGTTTAATGAAAAAGGTGAGAAACAACCCAAATTACACACTAAAAAATATTTGTTTATTTCAGATGATTTACACCATCAAATAAAAAGTCGTCCCGGAAATCCATCGGGTGGCCTGTTATGTCAAGACTGCCATACCACCGTTGATATGCATGGTGATGGCAATATTTTTGGAACCACACTGGCACAGGTTGAAATTGAATGTCAGGATTGTCATGGTACACCACGTGTATATCCGTGGGATCTGCCTCTCGGAACTGGAGAAGAATTTAATAAAAAATTGTCGAAAGAACCACGTGGCTTAGCCGAAACACCATTAACCGAAACCTTGAATGCAACTGTGTATGACAAGAAAGACGGTTATCTGTTAACGACACGCGGTAACCCATTTGGTAATGTGGTGAAAGACGGTGATAAGGTTATTCTTCATTCTGCCACCGGCAATGATTTTGAAATTCCAGTGTTAAAAACTATCGCAAAAAATAATAGCTGGAAAAGTCCAAATGCACTAGTTGCCATGGATAAAGTCCGAAAACATGCTGAGAGTCTTGAGTGTTATGCTTGTCATGCATCGTGGGTACCACAATGTTATGGTTGCCATGTACAAATGAATTATTCCAAAGATAAAAGTGGTAAACCACGTCATGACACTGACTGGATAGCCTCCGCAAATAAACGCACCCCCGATGGTCAAACAGCAGAATCTGCCCTCGGTGTAAAGGGTATTCAAAGCCCCGGCATTGCGATAGAAACAAATACCTATTTACGGTGGGAAGAACCTGTACTCGGAATCAATGGTGAAGGTCGTGTAACACCACTAATGCCGGGTTGCCAGATTGTGTTTACCGTTATTGATCGTGAAGGTAAAACCCTAACCCACAATGAAACCAGCCGTTCTGCAGATGAGGCCAGGGAAATTGGCCAAAAACGTCTACCATTGGGGATGGATATGGCACCGGTACAACCTCATTCAGCACAACGCAAAGCACGTACCTGTGAAAGTTGTCATAACAATCCGAAGGCAATGGGTTATGGTATTTCAGGTGGTGTATTTATGGCACGAACTACCGAGAACATTGTTGAAGATTTGATGGATCAAAAAACTGGTAAACCTATTCCTAAACAATACAAAATTCAAATATCTAAAATTGATGGATTAGATTTTGATTGGTCAACCATTGTTAATCAGAAAGGTGAACAGGTACAAACCGTAGGAACGCATTGGCCGTTATCACGTGCATTACCGAAAAAAATGCGTGTCGCAATGGAACGTACCGGACTGTGTATGGGTTGTCATTTTGAAATGGGCAATGATAAACTCTGGGAGAAAGTCTCTACAGAAGGGCAAATAACCGATAAACAACATATCGAGTTAATGAATAAAATGTTAAAAGCTTATGCTGCCAGTAAATCCGGTAAACCAAAAAAATAACTATTTAACATGATAGTTTTAAAATACTCAGCCGCGGTAATACTAATGACGATTAGTATTACCGCCTGTGATCAGGCGAATTCAACAAAACAGGTACTTTCTGAAACTGCTGGTACTAGTACTGTTACTGCTCAGAATCAAACTCGACCATCAGGTGCGCATAGTCAGGCTGATCCACATGGTAAATTGTCTCCTGAAAAACGTGTGTTAGTCGCACTACAACATTTAAAAGAAGGACGACGACAACAGGCATTAACGGTATTAAATGAATCCATTCAACAATTTCCGGATAGTTCCAGGCTGTTATCGGTACGTGCCAGCATTTTACTTGAACAAGGCAATACTACACTAGCACTAAATGATCTGGAAAAAGCCGTACAATTGGCTCCCGAAGATATAATATTACGCATTAATCGGGCACAGGCTTACCGCAGCTTTGGACGTATCAGTGAAGCATTTGCTGATTTAAATTTTGCTTTAGCGCAACAGCCTACTCTAGTCTCGGCTTTATTTAATCGGGGTGCAATCCATTTTAGTAGTGGTAATTTAACTGCTGCATTAGCTGATTTTAATGCCTGCATTAAATCACAACCGACACAAGCTGCACCTTACTTTAACCGTGCGGCTGTTTATGAGGCAATGAATAAAAAACAACTTGCTATTGCAGATTTAAAACATTTTATAAAATTAAGCAGCAGTGATTCATGGAAACAAACAGCGCAGAAATTACTTGAACAATGGCAAGCTAAAAGTAAACACAAACCAGTAAAGAAATCGTAACATGCTGGTATTAACCTGTTTTAAACTCTATTTGCGAATATCAGTTTTTTTGATGTTGAGTATTGTGATAAGTTCCACGTATGCAAACGGTTCCCTGGACTTTTCAAAGTTATTACAAGAAGGTGGACTTGAATTAAAAAAACCTGCTTCGTTTACTAAACGTGCTGTGCAGTATAATGCTACATTTCCTTATGAATATGTTCTACGCCACAACAATGACCTGATGGAAATTCGTTATAGTATTCGCCCTATTAATCGTATTAAAATAGAGTATCAGGATCCCCATAATTCAGCTCCGCAAGCAAACTATCTTTTTAACATGATGTTTGAAAGTATTATTACACAACTTGCCAGCACTGGCTTTAACCCGCGCCGTGAATATCCGGCAGCACAATCCAGCTCACGCTTTAATGCTGGATGGGCTGCTGCAGCGGTAGTTGATGTTAGTACACAATATTCAGAGAAGTTTCGGCACGCGTTATTATTAGCCTTACATAAAGATGATCTTGCCGATGCTTATGTGGTGTTTTTATATAATGATTATCAAAAGATAAAACAACTAATGGACAAGGAGCTTTCGACCTTACGTTTTGTACAATAACAATATTTAATAAATAAAGGTAAATACGTCATGAACAACACCAACGGTAAAAAATATTTCAATACATTACTTAAAATAACATTGTTAAGCTCCTTAATGTTATCCGCACTCAATGTACAGGCGGCAATTACCCTTGATGAAGCGAAAAAGGTCACCTTGTTTGGTGATGTCAGATTACGTGCCGAGTCAGACAGCCGTTCAGATGATAACGGTAATGGTGATACTGATCGCAATCGCTTACGCGTACGTGCGCGTATTGGAGCTGGTTATAAAGCAAATAAACAATGGTCGGGAAAACTGCGTTTTGCCACTAACTCTGAATCACTTAATTCGCCTTACAAAACATTTGGTACCAAAGATAAAGGTAATGGCGATTTTGGTCTGGATCAGGCTTATTTAACCTACACACCGATTAAAGATCTGGATTTGCTGGGTGGTAAAATACCGCTAAAATTCTGGCAACAACATGAGCAATTCTGGGATGAAGACATTAATCCGGATGCACTTGCAGCAGTATATAAAATTAACAGTGTGACCATAAACGGAAATTATGCAGTGTTAGAAGATGGTAACTGGGGATCAGAAATTTCAACAACAATTTTACAGGTGGTTCAACAAGCAAAACTGAACAATATGGATTATACTGTGGCACTCGGTACTGCTCATGTAAAATTTTCTAATCCCTCAACCTATCAAGCCAAAGATCATTGGCAACTAAGCGGTCAACTTAAATCCGGTAAATGGTTAGCCGGTCTCGATTATCTCGATAGTGATGCAAGCACTGAAAGTACGGCCTATGTTTTACAAGGTCGTTATAAAGTCGTATCGGATCTGGAATTAAGTTTGTATTACTACCGCGTCGAGGCATTTTCACCGATAGGCGATGGAACCTATTCACAAGATAACTGGCCAAACCCCGGAAATACCGGTGTTTCCAATTTTAAAGGATTCCGTGTTCAGCTTGATTACAAAATTGCGAGCAACACCTCGGTGGATGTTCGTTATTACGATGCTCAACGAATAGCAGATGCTGCTCCATTACAAGCCAAAACGACTAGTGACGCCATTATGAGTCGCAATGATCATAGTCGGCTTCAGGTAAACTTAACGGTGAAATTTTAGAGTTATTATCGTATAGTATTTAAATATAAAAATTCGAAACTTATCCTGGTAGTTTACCTTGGAAATATAATTTTTACACTGATATACAAGGAGTAATGACATGTTAGAAGAGAGCCATTATTATTTTCAAAAAGCAGCAGATGTACTGAATTTACCTGATCGTATCCGGGAAATTATATGGACCCCGAAGCGTATCGTAAAAGTAGAGCTGGTGTACGACGATGATAATGGACAGTTACAGCATTATCAGGGATTTCGAGTGCAACACAATAATGCACGGGGGCCAATGAAAGGTGGTTTACGATATCACCCCCATATGGACGAAGATCATGCAACTGCACTGGCTAGTCTGATGACGTGGAAAACAGCAATTGTTGATATTCCCTTTGGTGGTGCAAAAGGCGGTATCAATTGCGATCCATCAAAAATGAGTGAACGTGAATTAAATCTTGTTACACGACGTTTTGTTGAACAAACCAAGGAAATTATTGGTCCCACTATCGATATTCCCGCACCGGACGTTAACACCAATGCCAAAATTATGGGCTGGATTATGGACGAGTATTCAAAATACGCAGGATTCTCACCCGCTGTAGTTACTGGCAAACCATTAGAGTTATTTGGTTCGGAAGGCCGTGATGAAGCGACCGGGCGTGGTGTTATGATAGTATTGGATGAAGCATTAAAAGAACGCGGTAAATCCTGGCAAGACATCCGCGTTGCGGTGCAGGGATTTGGTAACGTTGGTTTTAATGCGGCACGTTTAATTGCAGAACAAGGTGCAAAAATTATAGCTGTTGCTGATTACCTTGGCGGAGTATCGAATGATGATGGTTTAGACATTACTGCACTCGGTGCCTGGGTAAAAGAACATCGAACCGTTAAAGGCTTTTCCGGTGGTACAGCATTTGATGGTCCTGAAGTCATCACCTGGGATGTCGATGTACTTATTCCGGCTGCACTGGAAGATGCAATTACAGAAAAGAATGTAAAAGACATCAAGGCGGAAATTATTGTTGAAGGTGCAAATGGCCCAACAACACCCGCAGCACATGAGATTCTAGTGAAACGTGATGTTCTGATCATACCGGATATACTTTCTAATGCTGGCGGAGTTACCGTGAGTTACTTTGAATGGGCTCAGAATATCCAGCAATTCCGCTGGCAAAAAGATAAAATCGTTACTGAACTAACGCTTAAAATGCGTGATGCTTATGCAGCAGTAAGTGCAGTAGCAAAGCAAGAGAACATTGATATGCGTATCGCAGCATTTGTACTTGCTTTACGACGTGTCGGTAAAGCGGCAACATCACGAAACTATATAGCTGAAAAAATTACCAGCACAGAATAGGTGTAAAAGATGAGCAAATTAAAACTGGACGAAGGGGTTATTCAAGCTCTTTTGGAAAGGCTTAACAAACAAAGATTACCTAGATTGCTCACTTTAAAAAAGCAAGTCGATCGTGGTGAAGCACTTTCTGATTATGATCTGGAATTTCTAACTGAAGTGATGACAGATGCTACTAAAGTCGGACCATTATTAGAAAGAAATCCGGAGTATTCAACTCTGGTTTCTCATGTGATATCGCTATACAGTGAAATTTCAGAAAAAGCATTACAAATAGAAAAAGGTAAATAAATCCCATAATAAATAGTTCTTAAAAAATATCGTAAGTTGATAACATTGAACATTCTAGCCTATTTCAAAAATATGAGTGCATTTAAGCGCGTTGTCCTGGCGCTGATTTTGGGTATTTTGACCGGGTTAGTGGTTGGTGAACCTGCAGGAAATCTGAATATAATCGGTAATGCGTATATTGGTTTACTACAAATGACCGTTTTACCTTTTGTTATGGTATCAATTATTGGTGGATTAGGTCGGTTAGATGCCAACATGGCAATGAATATTGGTATCAAAGCTGCTTTACTATTTCTGTTTATATGGTTGGCAACCATGCTCACGTTGTTATTATTACCATTGGCTTATCCAACATGGGAAGCGGCTGGATTTTTTAGCTCAAGCCTTGTCGTCGAAAGTCAAACTTTTGATTTTCTTCGTTTATATATTCCATCAAATGTTTTTTATTCAATGTCAAATACTATCGTTCCTGCGGTGGTGGTATTTTCATTATTATTAGGAATTGCACTGATTCATGTTACTGATAAAGATGGATTAATCAAAATCACCATCAATCTTAGCGATGGACTCATGCGTGTTGCCTCCTTTGTTGCTAAATCGGCACCACTGGGTATTTTTGCAATCGCTGCTTCAGCAGCAGGAACACTGCAACCCGAAGAATTAGGGCGCTTGCAAATATTTTTATGGGTTTATTTAATCGCCTGGACTTTACTTACTTTAGTGTTTTTACCGTTATTAATACACTGGGCAACACCTTTTTCATATCGCGAAGTTATGAACATGGCAGGTGAGGCGATGATTACCGCACTTGCAACGGGTACGGTGTTAGTCGTGTTGCCCATGATTATCGAACGCTGTAAGGAATTACTAAAAAAACACAGTATGGATAGTGAAGTGACAATGTCAACAGTCGATGTACTGGTTCCTACAGCTTACAGTTTTCCAAGCGTCGGAACTTTATTGGGATTGGGTTTTATATTATTTTCTGCCTGGTATGTAGGTTCGCCATTGGGTGTGGAACAATATTTATCATACGTGGTGATGGGAATATTTTCAGCCTTTGGCAGCATGGCGGTAGCCATTCCATTTATGCTCGATTTTTTTAAATTACCGGCTGATCAATTTCAACTTTATTTACTTGGTAGTGTGGTAACCGCTCGTTTCGCAACTGCATTGGCAGCATTACATGCATTTATTGTGACCTTAATGGTTGCTGCAGCAATATTAAAGCGGCTGAATAAGAAACGCATGTTAAATGTTCTAGTTGTCCATTTAACTGTAACAGCAGGTGTTATGATTATGGCGGGAATCAGTTTCAAATATTTAATTCCTTATAAGTATGAGGGTGGTAAATCATTTGAAGCGATGAGTTTAATGGGAAAAATGGCTCCTATTAAAGAAGTAAAACAACCTTTACCACTTACTACACAAGATCAAAATAAAACACGTCTAGCTGTCATTAAAGAGCGTGGTTCATTTCGTGTTGGTTATTATGCAGATAGATTACCGTACGTCTATCGTAACAATAAAGGACAGATAGTAGGTTTTGATATGGAGATGATGCATCAATTGGCAAATGATACCAATGCCCGGATTGAAATTACACGCATAAAAAATAAAAATACAATTGAACAACAATTAAAAGATGGACGTTTGGATATTATCATTGGTGGTAGTCCTATAACTCCGAAACGTGCGCTTAAATTTTTATTTACCAACTCTTATACCCACCATACTGCTGGTTTAATGGTAATTGATTCACAACGAGATAATTTTTCGTCTTTGAAAAAAATACAGGAACTCAATAATTTAAAATTATACATTCCGGATAGTTCATATTACCTTCCAGAATTAACTAAAATTTTTCCAAATGCTAAATTTGAAAAACTTAAAAGCCCTCGAAAATATTTTAAAGGTCCTAAGAAGCCAAATGAGGCATATGTTTTTTCAGCTGAAGTAGGTTCTGCATGGACATTATTATATCCAGCGTTTTCTGTTGTAATACCAAAAGGCTTAAAAACCAAAGCCCCCGTTGGTTTTGCTTTACCAACAGGTGAAACTGAATTGGTTCAGTATATGAATACCTGGCTTAAGTTAAAAAAAGTTAATGGTTTCCAGGAAAAAGTTTACAATTACTGGATATTAGGTAAAAACCCCGGTAAAAAAATACCACGATGGTCGGTATTACATAATGTTTTTGGTTGGGATATATAAAATATATCATTCAAGGAAAATCAAAACCTTTATTTTTTTACCCCCTCTCCCCTCTGGGGAGAGGGTTGGGGTGAGGGGACGAACTATAACTAACTACACAACTATAGTTAATCCCCCCATCATCGGTAACGACTCCGAATTATTTATATTTTCCTCCGCGCTCTCTGCGGTTCAAAATAATAAATTACAGAAAAGTTACTACTATTTTAATTTCTGCTGTTATTTGTGAATTTTTAAATTGCGTGCGGTATTATCTTTAACCGTGGCATTAAAAGTTTGTTGTAATGATGGCAGCACTGTTTCATCGGCTTCCCCACGTAGTTCATCCATGAAAACTTTTTTGACTTCGGTAGCTAAAACCAAAACATCGTCATACAAACCATGACAGTGCCCTGCTAAATTTCCTTTTCCGAAAAATATGTCATTTTCAGCGGCCGTCACTTTTATTCCGTCAACTTGCATGTTCTGTAATGCAGCAAGCCATTTATCAATAATGGGTCGCCATTTTTCATTTTTAACAGTCGAGGTACCAAGATTAAATACGGGTAAATCTTCCCGTTCATGGCGACGAAAGTTGTACGAGTGAATGTCATAAACAACACAAAAACCAAAATCTTTCGCTAGTGCTTCGACAACTGCAGAGACTACTCGAAAAAATTGCGCGTGTTTGTCTTTACTCAATTTAATTTCTTTTTCTGCTAATGGTTGCTTCCAGATATCTTTACCCCAGGCGGTGACATAGACACATTCGTCAAAGTGGCGATTTAAGTCGTATTCATAACGGGAATCGTGGGCGATCATGGTTATAGGCTGCTGTTCAATAAAACTGCCTGTAAACGGATCTTCTTCATAATAACGTTCAGATTGATCGAGTAGACAGTTTTCCACTAATTCTGGTCGCATATTGCTACCATTATGAATGGCCGCGCACAGTGCCGGTTCATATCGTTCAATTTTCATACTAAAAGAATCACCTTCAATAGTGGCGTTGAATGTTTCCCGATTATGAATTTTCTCAATAATTTCCTGTTCAGATAACATGTTCATTAAAAAACCTCGAGATGAATTTTAGGATTGGTATTTTAGTTTATAATATATAACAGATAATAAGTCATATTCCAAAGAAAATAACATAACAAAACGAATATTTAAGAATCACTTCAAGCTTGCTATGATTAGCTTGTATTAAATATAATTAAATATCAATACACAATTGCTCAATTCTATGGCTTTTTCAAAAATTAAATTTCTACTATTAACCATTGTTATATTGTTATTACCAGCAATTGTTCTAGCAAAAAACATCAACGACAACTGGACACCAAAAGCAGTTAAGTATGACTGGTTACAACTGACATCCCTGGAATGGCTCAAGGGTGAGTTTAAAGCCATGTATAATAAAAAAGTTGAATTCGATAGCGACAAGCTCAATTTATTGACCATAAAATGGAAGGATATAAAATATTTACAAACCCATGAAATCAATAATATCAAAATCGAAAATTACGGTTCACTGATCGGTTTTTTAACGATAACTGATAACAAAGTAATAATAAAAACTGGTAAAAATGATGAAGATATTAAAGAATTTGATCGTGATGAAATTATCTCTTTTACACCTGCTGGAGAACGAGAAATTGATCTGTGGTCGATTAAATTTAGCTTAGGCTTGAATATAAAAAGCGGTAACACTGAACAAATAGATTACTCCTCGGAATTAACTGCTAAACGACGTACGGCTTCATCACGTCTAACAGTCTATTATATTGGAAATATTTCTAAAACCGATGCAGTAACAGGCTCATTGGAAGAAACCATTAATAAAAATCGTTTAACAAGCGGACTGGATATCTATGTCACACGTAATTTTTTCTACAATCCACTAAATGCAGAATATTTCCGTGATCCGTTTTCGAATATTGACAAGCGTATTACAGTAGGTGCCGGGGTAGGTTATGCTCTTAAGAATACCAGTGAGTTCGAGTGGAATATATCTGCCGGTCCGGCATATTTAACAACAAAATATATTTCGGTACAAGCCGGTGACGATATTGATGACGATACGCTATCATTCACAGTCAGTACCGATATTGATTTGGAGATCAACAATAATCTCGATTTTCTTTACAAATACAATATCCAGTTTTCGAAACAAGAAACCGGTGGTTATACTCACTATATGAATGCGACTCTGGAGACTGAAATCAGCAAAAGACTGGATCTGGATATATCACTGATCTGGGATAGAATCAGTCAACCTACTATCAATGATCAAGGAATAAGGCCAGAACCCGATGATTTCAGACTGGTTTTAAGCATTGCCTTTGAATTTTAAAAATTATATATCAATTCCAGATTTCGTACTCGCAACCAGAGGAAATTACTGTAATAATTCATCATTATTTGAGATTGAGTAAAATAAAAATAAGTAAACAGGCATAAAAAATGGGTATAAAACTAATCAATTTTTTTAAAAACATGAGTGCGTTTAAACGCGTTGTACTGGCGCTGATTCTCGGAATATTAACCGGTATATTTTTTGGTGAGCCTACGGGTAATCTGAGAATCATCGGTAATGCCTACATCGGTTTACTGCAAATGACCGTACTACCGTATGTACTGGTCTCCATTATAGGTGGTCTGGGCAGGCTGGACTCTGACATGGCAAAGAATATCGGCACCAAAGCAGCATTAGTTATTTTATTTATCTGGTTGGCTACTATGGCCACATTATTATTATTGCCATTGGCCTATCCAGACTGGGAAGCAGCAGGCTTTTTTAGTACCAGTTTGATAGCAGAAAGCCAGTCGTTTGATTTTCTTCGTTTATACATTCCGTCTAATATTTTTTATTCCATGGCGAACACCATTGTTCCTGCAGTAGTGTTGTTTTCCTTGTTATTAGGTATCGCGCTGATTAATGTTTCCAATAAGGATGTATTGATTAATTTAGCCACTAATATTAGTGATGGTTTGATGAAAGTCGCATCTTATGTCGCAAAATTAGCTCCTATTGGAATTTTTGCAATCGCCGCTGCGGCCGCAGGAACATTGCAACCCGAAGAACTCGGTCGTTTACAAATATTCTTATGGGTATATTTGATTGCCTGGACCTTGCTAACTCTGGTGTTGTTACCATTATTAATTCATTGGGCGACACCATTTTCGTATCGCGAGATAATGAACATGGCCGGTGAAGCAATGATTACTGCACTCGCAACCGGTACTGTACTGGTGGTGTTACCAATGATTATTGAACGCTGTAAAGAGCTCTTGAAAAAACATAATATGGATACGGAAGCAACTATGTCCACGGTGGATGTGCTGGTACCAACGGCTTACAGTTTTCCTAGTGTTGGCACCTTACTCGGTCTGGGGTTTATATTATTTTCTGCCTGGTATGTGGGTTCACCCTTGAGTCTGGAACAGTATGCATCTTATACCATTATGGGAGTTTTTTCTGCATTTGGCAGTATGGCGGTCGCCATTCCGTTTATGCTCGATTTTTTCAATTTACCAGCCGATCAATTTCAACTTTATTTATTGGGAAGTGTCGTAACCGCACGTTTTGCAACAGCATTGGCAGCACTACATGCTTTTGTTGTAACCTTAATGGTTTCGGCTGCGGTATTGAATCGATTAAATAAAAAACGCATGTTAAATGTTGTTGGCATACACCTGGGTGTTACAGCTGGCATAATGATAATAGCGGGTTTTACATTCAAATATATGATCCCGTACCAATATGAAGGTGATAAAACGTTTAATAAAATGAGTTCCATGGAACCACTATCACCAGTTACTGCCATTGATGAACCAGTCGCGTTAACATCAAAGCAACTACAACAAGCCCGGCTGGATGTAATTCGCCAACGTGGCTCAATTCGTATTGGTTATCCTCCAAATAGTTTACCATTCGCATTTCGCAATGATAAGGGGCAAGTAGTAGGATTCGATATGGAAATGATGCATGCGCTTGCTAAAGATTTAAATATCAAAATAGAAACAACCCGTCTCAAGGATTATAAATCAACACTACAAATGTTAAACGATGGACGTCTGGATATAGTAGTTGGCGGTAAACCAATTACTCCGAAACGAGCTATCAATTTCTTATTAACCGATGCTTATACTTTTCACTCTGTCGGATTCTTGCTTCAGGACTCGATTCGAGATAAATTTTCAACACTCGAAGACGTTCAGAATATGAAAGATTTACAATTGTACGTTCCAAATACACCCTATTACATTGCTGCAATCAAAAAATTATTTCCGAATGCGACATACAAAATTATTAACAACCCCAGAAAATTTTTCAGTTTAAAGCACAAAAAAATGACAGCGTATGTTTACTCCGCCGAAGTAGGCGCCGCCTGGACTCTGTTATATCCTGCATATTCTGTTGTTATTCCAAAAGGTTTAAAAATTAAAGCACCAGTTGGTTTTGCACTAACGAAAGGACAACTCGATTTTGCACAGTACATAAATACCTGGCTGAAATTGAAAAAGTATAACGGCTTCCAACAATCGGTATACAACTACTGGATTTTGGGCAAAAATATCAGTAAACAAAAACCACGCTGGTCAGTGGCACATGATGTTTTGGGTTGGACTATTTAACCATCAGCATCAAGAAAACCTACAAATCACGGGGACAGCCTTTGATTTCCTGGAAAGTAAACCTGGAGAAAATAAATATATTTTTACAAAATATCACTGCTGTCCCGTTAACATATACTAAAAACAAAGAGCCGCTTATACAGTGCTTACGTTATAGTGTTTAAACAATCCATTGGACATGAAACCGGTGCAGCCTACTAAAGACTCGCTATTCGCCATTATCCCTGGCTGCTCGACCGTTTCATCCCTGAAACAGACGGTCTTTAGTGGCTGCACCGATTCCATATCCTTACTTTTGTGCTCGTTAAAAAGTTAACGGGGCAGCAGTGACAAAATATAATAAACAATTAACTGATAGTAAAAAAGGCATTACAAGCTCAAAACTTATTATTCTTGTTTCTGCTTTTTTGATGGTATTTGGGAATATAACGTTTTTCTCAAATGTACTCGATGTCTATCCATTAAACTTACAAAACAGTCTTTTTTTACTATCGCTATTCATTGTTTTTATTTTCGCTTATATCATTCTACTATCACTAGTCTGCTACAAATATACCATTAAACCGATTTTAATTTTAATTGTTTTAATCTCATCGTTAAGTGCTTATTTTATGGATACCTATCATATCGTCATTGATGATTTAATGATAGACAACATCATAAAGACTGATATTCAAGAGTCACTAGACTTATTCAGTGTAAAACAAATTTTGTATTTTATTATTTTAGGTATTTTGCCATCAATATTTATTTATAGAATAAATATTAGTTATTATTCAATTAAGAAATCAATTTTTTCGAGAGTAAAACTTTTAGGTTTTTCTTTTGTAGTTATAATTACATTAATATTTATTTTTGGCAGTTTTTATGCTTCTTTTATTAGAGAACACAAACCACTTCGGTATTATGCAAACCCAGGTTATTATCTGTATTCTGCAGGAAAATATATTGGTAATTTTATTAAAAATGAAGATGTACCATTAAAAATCATTGGGTTAGATTCCAAAATTGTACCATCAAATGATATTAGAAAATTAATTATATTTGTTGTTGGTGAATCCGTCAGGGCAGATCATTTTTCCTTAAATGGATACAAAAAAAATACCAACTTTTATTTAGAAAAAGAGGATGTTATTAGTTTTAAAAAAGTTTCTGCTTGCGGTACATCTACGGCATACTCTG
The DNA here is from genome assembly GCA_048060815.1 of Thiohalomonadales bacterium. Taxonomy (GTDB): domain Bacteria; phylum Pseudomonadota; class Gammaproteobacteria; order UBA6429; family Thiohalophilaceae; genus CAYQUC01. The sequence continues at coordinate 45,042 of JBGMQW010000004.1, forward strand.
TTCCCTGTATATTTTCAATATATAATCATTCTAATTACAGTAAAAGTAAAGCAGAGAAAACTGAAAATGTTCTGGACATTTTACAACGTGATGGTATCAATGTAATTTGGTTAGATAATAATTCTGATTCAAAAGGGGTAGCAGATCGAATACCCTATATAAGTTATAAATCATCAACAAATAATTCTGTGTGTGATACTGAGTGCAGAGATGAAGGTATGCTGGTAAGTGTCCAGAATTATATAAATACTCACCAAACTGGCGATATTTTTATTGTACTTCATCAAATGGGCAATCATGGACCAGACTATTACAAACGATACCCGGTACAATTTGAAAAATTTACACCCGTATGCAAAACAAATCAGTTAGAACAATGTACTCGTGAAGAAATTAGTAATGCTTATGATAATACCATTCTCTATACCGATTATTTTTTAGCGAAGACTATAGATTTACTCAAGAGGAATAATGAAAATCTAATGTCAACATTATTTTATGTCAGTGACCATGGTGAATCTCTGGGAGAAAACAATATATATTTACATGGATTGCCTTATCTTTTCGCTCCTGAAACACAAACACATGTGCCACTCATTATGTGGTTCAGTAAAAGTTTTAAAGAAGCAGGATTTAATCTGGAAAAACTAAAAACTAAAACCAACATAAAATTTTCACACGATAATATATTTCATACTATACTCGGATTGATGGAAGTTAAAACA
>JBGMQW010000005.1:0-42374 GCA_048060815.1 Thiohalomonadales bacterium
GGTGACATTCTTGCGACCATAAAAATACCAGCGGTTACCATGGTTGCAGCATGAATTAATGCCGAGATTGGTGTTGGACCTTCCATTGAATCCGGTAACCAGACATGTAGTGGAACCTGAGCCGATTTACCCATTGCGCCCACAAACAATAATATTGTTATTAAAGTCATTACCGACCATTCACCGAACATCGGAACAATCGTGATTGTTTCATTAACAACTTTATCTGTACTCGCAAATACCTGGGCATAATCCAGGGTGCCGAAATACATTAATACACCTGCAATGCCTAATAAGAATCCAAAATCACCAACTCGATTAACCAGAAATGCTTTCATATTGGCAAAAATAGCACTTTCTCTTTTATACCAAAAACCGATCAACAAATATGAAACTAAACCTACTGCTTCCCAACCAAAAAATAATTGCAGAAAATTATTAGACATAACCAGCATTAACATCGAGAAAGTAAATAATGAAATGTAACTAAAGAATCTCTGGTAACCAGAGTCGTCACTCATATAACCAACGGTATAAATATGTACCATCCACGAAACGAAAGTGACCACAACCATCATCATTGCAGTTAGTTTATCGATCATAAATCCGACTTTAAAAGAGATACCATCACTTTCAAGCCAGACATATAAATTTTCGTTAAATGTAGCCCCCTCATATACAACTTGCTTGAAAATTAGCACCGATAGGAAAAAGGATATACCGACTCCAATTATGGTAACCCAATGCGCACCTGAGCGCCCTATTACCTTGCCATACAAACCTGCAAGTACAGAACCGGCTAATGGTGCGAGTACTATTATGAGTAAAACTGTTTTCATGTCATCAAACATGTCTTAACCTTTTAAGGAATCGAGATCATCGACATTAATAGTTCGTTTATTTCTAAACAATACAACTAAAATTGCCAATCCAATTGCAGCTTCAGCTGCAGCAACTGTTAAAATAAAAAATACAAAAATTTGACCCGCAGCATCATTTAAAAAATATGAAAATGCGACAAAATTCATATTAACCGACAGCAACAATAATTCAATCGCCATCAAGATAATAATAAGGTTCTTACGATTAATAAAAATTCCTGCCAAACTAATACAAAACAAAATAGCCGAAAGGATTAGATAATCTGATAATTCAATCATATTATTTCCTTTGTTCCGATTTGATGTCAATTACACGCATACGATCTTCAGCTCGCACAGCAATTTGCTCTCCAATTTTTTGATGTTTAGTATTAGGTCGTCGACGCAGCGTTAAGGCTATCGCAGCAACGATAGCGACTAACAAAATGACAGAGGCTATTTCAAATTGATATACATATTTTGTGTATATCAACAAGCCAAGCTCGGCGGTATTGCTATAATCTGCTGAATGTTTATTTAATTTATACATTTCGTTACTCCAGTGTTCGGGTAACAATACATAAATCATCATACCAGCCATCAATATCGCAAAACCAAGTCCAATGGGTAACATCTTCATGAAGCCTTGCTTCATTCGGGCTATGTTAATATCCAACATCATCACCACGAATAAAAACAGCACCATAACAGCCCCGACATAAACCAGAACTAACACAATAGCCAAAAATTCTTCTTCAAGAAGCATCCATAAAGCGGCAGAAGAAAAGAAACTTAACACCAGGTACATTGCCGCATACACCGGGTTTCTTGTAGTCATTGCACTGCCTGCACTAAAAATCAGCATCAAGGCGAAAACATAAAATATAATTTTTTCTATACCCATAATTTTTACTTAACGGTAGTTAGCATCCTTTGATCTTGCGGCAGCAATCTGGTCTTCATATTCATCTCCAAATGCCAATAATTTTTCTTTTGTCATATATAAATCTTCACGTTCTTCTGCATGATATTCAAATACATGTGTTTCAACGATTGAATCCACCGGGCATGATTCTTCACAGTAGCCACAAAAAATACATTTTGATAAATCAATATCGTATCTGGTTGTACGCCTGGTACCATCTTCTCGCATTTCTGACTCAATCGTTATTGCTAATGCAGGACAAACAGCTTCACAGAGCTTACACGCAATACAACGCTCTTCACCATTCGGATAACGACGTAATGCATGACGACCACGAAAACGTGGTGACAGTGGTGTTTTTTCTTCTGGATATTGTATGGTAAATTTCTTTTTAAAGAAAAATCCGCCAGTAACAAATAAGCCTTTGAATAATTCCAGTAGAAAGAGACTTTTAATAATTCGAGCAACTTGACTCATTTCTATTTTGCTCCTACTACTATGGTGCTGACATCCGCACTAAACCAGGGTGGCGTATTCGATAACAACAATAATCCGACAACCAGTATCCATATAATGGTGATTGGAATAAATACTTTCCAACCCAGGCGCATAATCTGGTCATATCGATAACGAGGGAATGTCGCACGGAACCATAGGAATAATAACAGGAAGAATGCAACTTTAATAAATAACCAGTGAATACCACTATCCAGTAATGCACCGATAATCGGTATTGATAAAACACTTTCTGATATCCAGCCTTGAAATGGTGACAACCAACCACCTAAAAACATCAATGATGCTAACATTGCAATAATAATCATGTTGGCATACTCTGCCAGAAAGTAAACTGCAAATGCCATTCCTGAGTATTCAACATGAAAACCCGCAACAATCTCAGACTCACCTTCAGCTACATCAAATGGTGCCCGATTGGTTTCTGCCACTCCCGATATAAAATAAACCACAAACAATGGTAGTAACGGTAACCAGAAGAAACTGAAGAAACCATACTCACCACTTTGAGCAGCAACAATACTCCCCAGATTCAAGCTTTGAGCTGCGATAAGAACTCCAACCAATGCGAAACCCATCGCAATTTCATAGGAAACAATTTGTGCAGCTGATCGAAGCGCACCTAACATTGCATATTTAGAATTAGACGCCCAACCCCCGATAATCACCCCATAAACACCAAGCGAGGTAACTGCTAATACATACAGTAAGCCGGCGTTAATATCTGCAAGCACCAAATGCGCATTAAATGGTACAACCGCCCAGGCAGCTAATGCTGTACCGAGTGTAATCGTCGGTGCAATTACAAATAAAAATTTACTTGCATTTGCAGGGATAATTATTTCCTTAAACATTAGTTTAAATGTATCGGCAAAAGGTTGTAATAAACCTTTAGGACCTACACGGTTTGGGCCCATTCGAACTTGCATAAAACCAATAACTTTACGTTCAAAATAGGTGAGATATGCAACAACTATAATTAATGGAAATATAATAATGACAATTTTTATCAATATTTGCACTACCACAAAACTGTCATAAAAATTAACAATAGGATTTATTATTGATTCAATCATTTATGTGTCCGTTACGCCTTACTCAGTTCAACTGACCCGGTAACCTGGGACAAGCCATTTGTTGCTTCCATACCAATTGGTATAAGCACACAGTTATCTGGAATGCCGTCATCAATAACTACAGGTAATTCAACTTTTAATTCATTTTGAATCGCAATAGCATTATCATCGTTGTTTAATTTAGATTTATCTGCAGTTTTACTATTGATATAAATTGCCGCAGGAACAGCATCTTCGGTTTTTTGTAATGCTTCTGCACGTCTTACCAGGGCATCAACATTATAAATCGGTGTAAATGCAATTCTATTCAAGACACCGTTGCTTTCCGGTAAAGATTTAGGGCTTTGCCAGCTTGTTTCAAAATTTGTTGCTTCTACTTTTGCTCTTAACTCATCCCGAATATCTTCACTACTCAGATAATCAAATCCATCAATATTAAATAAGTTACCAAACACCCGTAATACTTTCCATCCCGGTCGAGAATCACCTAATGGGGGTACGCTGCCACTAAAACTTTGCCATGTACCTTCAATATTTACAAATGTACCCGAAGTTTCAGTAAATGGTGTAATAGGAAGTAATACGTCAGCATAGCTTTTCATAGTGTCCGTAACAAAACTGGTCATACTAACGACAAAATCAGCATTAATCATTTGTGTTAAGGCTAAAGCAGAAGCTATGCAATCCAACTCAGGTTCAACACCTAATAAAAAAAATGCATTACGGCCTGCAGAAGACATTTCATTGGCATCTAAACCAGAATTAGTATTTTTTTGACCTGCCTCGAGGCGATGAGGTACACAACCAGCCATCCAGGCACCCGAGCTGTTTCCACCCTCGGTTAATAAGCCTATGCTGGCATTACAAAGTTTTGCTATCTGGCTTGCAAGTGCCGTTAACACCGAATACTCGCTTTGACTCATTGCCTGAGTGCCAACCAATACTGCTGCTTTTTTAGCATTTAATAATATTGTTGCAATCTCGTCATGACGTGACTCGACTTTCACTTTCTTAATTAATTCATCGATACCCGCATCTGCTTCAATCTTTTTGGACTTGTTTAGAACAGCTTTTAAAATTGCTGCAAGTTCAATTGCACTGTCTACCGGGCTACAAATTATTTCTGATGTTAGCGGAAAATTAAAGTCATAGTCACAAGTATTGACTACCATCACCGAAGCATGTTGTTTTGTTGCCTTTCGAATACGATGTGCGATCATGGGTTGATCTTTTCGAATATTTGAACCAACTAACAATAATGCATCTAAAAATTCAATATCTTGTAATGGCATACCAAGAGATGGAAACAAGCCGGTATTATCCTGCAATTCAAAATCACTTTGACGCAAACGATGATCAATACTATTTGATCCCAATGCTCGTGTTATTTTTTGTAATAATACCATTTCTTCAACGGTTGCAGATGGCGCTACCAGACTACCAATGGAATCTGCACCGTCCTTTTTTATAACAGTATTAATTCCTTCAACTGCATAATTTAATGCTGTTTGCCAATCGGTTTCTTTCCAGTTATCACCTTGTTTGATCATAGGTTTTGTTAACCGTTGCTCATGATCCAGAGCTTCATAACTAAAACGATCACGATCAGATATCCATGATTCATTTATAGCTTCATTGTCACGTGGTAATACCCGTCTAACTTTGTCCCGGCAAACTTCAATTGAAAGATTACTGCCAATACAATCATGCGGTGATACGCTATTAATTTGTGTATTATCCCAAGGACGTCCGTGAAAGCGGTATGGCTTTGAGGTTAATGCGCCGACCGGACATAGATCAATAACATTACCTGATAATTCAGATGACACGGCTTTTTCTATATAGGTACCGATTTTCATGTACTCACCGCGACCTGTCGCACCTAACTCCATAATCCCGGCAATTTCCTGACCGAATCGAACACAACGGGTACAATGAATACATCGCGTCATATCAGTAGAGATTAAAGAACCTAAATTCTTGTTTGGTACCACACGTTTCGTTAAATTAAATCTTGAACTACTCTTACCATAGCCCATCGCGATATCTTGTAATTCACACTCACCACCTTGATCGCAAATAGGACAATCAAGAGGATGATTAATTAATAAAAACTCCATAACACTTTTTTGTGCCTCAATCGCCTTCGTCGAATGAGTAAAAACTTTCATACCTTCGGTTACTGGTGTAGCACAGGCGGGCATAGGCTTCGGTGCCTTTTCAACTTCCACTAAACACATTCGACAATTCGCAGCAACAGATAATTTTTTATGGTAACAAAATCGCGGAATTGTAATTCCTGCAGCATCTGCTGCTTGAATTACCATACTGCCATCTTCTGCTTCGATGGATAAACCGTTTATTTCAATGTTAACCATAATAATTATTTATAATTTAAAAATATATGTTCGTTATTTTTCAATAAATATTAATAACCAGCATGAATACCAGTACCTTTCATGCATGTCCCATGAACAATGTGATAATCAAATTCAGTTCGAAAATGTTTTATAAAACTTTGTACCGGCCATGCTGCTGCATCACCCAAACCACAAATTGTGCGACCTTCTATTCTATTTGCGACATCATTTAATAATTCAATATCCTCTGGTACGCCCTGCCCGTGTTCAATACGATGCATCATTCGTGCTAACCACCCTGTTCCTTCACGACATGGTGTACATTGACCACAAGATTCTTCAAAATAAAAATGTGATAAACGTGCTAAAGCTTGCACCATACAAGTACTATCATCCATGACTATAACTGAACCTGCACCTAACATGGTTCCTGCTTTTGTGAGTGAATCATAATCCATATTTACATCCATCATGACGTGCCCGGGAACAACAGGTGTCGATGAACCACCAGGAATAACGGCTTTAATTTTAAAACCATCACGAATACCACCGGCCATTTCAAGTAATTTGGCAAAAGGCGTTCCCATAGGGACTTCAAAATTTCCAGGTTTATTGACATGACCTGACACGCTAAATAATTTCGTGCCACCATTATTCGGTATACCTTGCTCTAAAAACCACTGACCGCCTTTTTCTAAAATAACCGGAACCGATGCAAGTGTTTCAGTATTATTAATGGTGGTGGGTTTTCCAAATAAACCAAAATTTGCTGGAAATGGTGGTTTAAATCTTGGTTGGCCTTTTTTACCTTCAATAGATTCCAGCAATGCTGTTTCTTCACCACAAATATAAGCTCCTGCTCCAAGGTGGTTATGCAACTCAAAATCAATGCCAGATTTTAAAATGTTCTCGCCAATTAATCCTGCCTTCCGAGCTTCCTCTAATGCAGTTTCCATTCGTTCATAAGGTTCCCAGAACTCACCCCGAATATAATTAAACCCAACCGTTGCATTTATGGTGTAACCTGCAATAGCCATACCTTCAATTAATTGATGAGGGTTATAACGTAAGATATCACGATCTTTACATGTACCCGGCTCACCTTCATCTGAATTACAAACAATATATTTCTGAACAGGTGCTGTGCGTGGCATAAAACTCCACTTTAATCCTGTTGGGAATCCAGCTCCACCCCGCCCGCGTAAACCCGAAGTTTTTAACTCAGCAATAATATCTTCTGGCTTGGTTTTTTCCTTTAAGATTTTTTTCCAAACAGAATAACCACCCACTTTTAAATAGTTCTCAAGTGAATAAGGCTCATCAAAATCTAATGTACGAAAACAAACTTCGTTTGCCATTAATTTAATCCATCCAGAATTTTATCTAATATTTCCGGTGTTAATTTTTCAAAATACTCATTGCCAATTTGACACATAGGTGCATTGACACAAGCACCGAGACATTCAACTTCTTTTAAAGAAAACTTACCATCAGCTGTTACTTCACCCATTTTAATACCAAGCTTTTGTTCTAAATGGTCTACAACTTTTTTTGAACCACATAATAAACAGGATATATTGGTACAAATACAAATTTTATGTTGACCTACAGGTTTCAACTCATACATCGAATAAAAAGTAGCAACTTCATAAACTTCAATTGCTTGCATTTCTAAATATTCAGCAACAGCATCCATTAAATCTGTTGTTAAGGAGCCATTATTTTGATCCTGAACAATACGAAGGGCAGCCATTACAGCACTACATTTATTTTCTTCAGGATATTTTGTTATCCATCGATCAATATCAGCAAATGATGTTTCAGAGATTAAATCCAGTTTACTTTTAATTTTCTTTCGTGAAGATATCATCTGTCTATTTCTCCAAACACGATATCCATGGTTCCTATCACTGCTACAACATCGGAAATCATATGTCCAACTACCATTTCATTCATAGCAGCTAAATGAGGGAAGCCCGATGCACGAATTTTTAAACGATAAGGTTTGTTAGCACCATCAGAAACCAGATAACAACCAAACTCTCCCTTAGGGTGTTCAATAGCGGTATACACTTCGCCAGCCGGTAAGGTATAACCTTCGGTAAATAATTTAAAATGATGAATCAATGACTCCATATCATCTTTCATTTCGGTGCGTTTTGGTGGTGTTAACTTATGATCATCCAGCATAACCGGACCCGGATTTTCTTTTAGCCACTTAGTACATTGTTTGATTATTTTATTTGATTCACGAAACTCCTGCATTCTAATTATATAGCGATCATAACAATCACCATTGACACCAATCGGAATGTTAAAGTCCATTTTTTCGTAAACTTCGTAAGGTTGTTTGCGTCGGATATCCCATTCAATACCCGAACCGCGCAACATTGGTCCACTAAAGCCTAGTTGCAACGCTCGCTCAGGAGAAACTATACCAATATCAACTGTGCGTTGTTTCCAGATTCTATTATCCGTTAATAAAGTTTCATACTCATCAACATGTTTATCAAACCTTGAACAAAAATCTTCGATAAAGTCCAGTAAGGAACCAGTGCGGTTTTCATTTAACCGTTTGGATTTTTCTGCACTAACAAATTTCGTTGTTGCGAATTGAGGCATTTCATCCGGTAGGTCACGATACACACCACCAGGACGATAATAAGCTGCGTGCATGCGTGCACCCGAAACAGCTTCATACATATCCATCAAATCTTCCCGTTCACGAAAAGCATATAAAAACATCGTCATTGCGCCAACATCAAGAGCATGCGTTCCTATCCACATTAAGTGATTTAAAATCCGTGTTATTTCATCAAACATCACACGAATATATTGCGCACGTATTGGGGGAGTAACACCGAGTAATTTTTCCAGGGCCAGGACATAACCATGTTCATTACACATCATGGAAACGTAATCGAGACGATCCATATAAGGGATGCTTTGATTATACGGTTTGCTTTCTGCTAATTTTTCTGTTGCCCGATGTAACAAACCGATATGTGGATCTGCACGTTGTACAACTTCACCATCAAGCTCTAACACCAAACGTAAAACACCATGAGCCGCAGGATGTTGCGGTCCAAAGTTCATTGTATAGTTACGAATTTCAGGCATTTATTTCGACTCTTCTAATGTGTTGATATATCGATGGTCCTCACGAATCACTCGTGGTTGTGTTATACGGGGTTCGATTGATACCGGCTCGTATACAACACGTTTTTTAACTTCATCGTAACGCATTTCAACATTACCAATTAATGGGAAGTCTTTACGGAATGGATGACCGATAAAACCATAATCCGTTAATATTCTTCTTAGATCGGGATGCCCGTCATATAGGATACCGTACAAGTCAAACGCTTCACGCTCAAACCAGTTAGCACTACTCCATATATCAATAACAGAATCGACAATTAAGGAGTTTTCTGACAAATACGTTTTGACTCTTATTCGATGGTTGTTTTTAATGGATAACAAATGATAGACAGATGCAAAACGAGGTTTGTCCCAATTTCCATCCTGATACTCGAGATAATCGACACCACAAACATCCATGAGCTGCTCGAATGCAAAATCCTGTTCGTCCCGAAGTAAAGTACAGACTTCAAGTAATTTTTCTTTAGCAACAATGACAGTAACTTCATTATGTTCATATAGAACATCCTCAACCAAACCAGAAAGTCCGTGTCGTAGTAAAGATGTTAAATTTTTATAATATTCAGACATTAAAATTTCTCATGAGCGCGCAATGGTATTTGTTCGCCAAATTTTCTTCTGCAATTGAATAATGCCATACAACAAGGCTTCAGCCGTTGGAGGACAACCTGGAACATAAATATCAACAGGAACAATTCGATCACATCCGCGCACGACTGAATAGGAATAATGATAATAACCACCACCATTTGCACATGAACCCATTGAAATTACCCAACGTGGTTCTGTCATTTGGTCATATACTTTTCGTAGCGCAGGTGCCATCTTATTAACTAAAGTTCCAGCCACAATCATGACATCCGATTGTCGGGGGCTAGGACGAAAAAGAACGCCCAATCTATCCATATCATACCGTGAAGCCCCGGTATGCATCATTTCGACCGCACAACAAGCAAGGCCAAATGTCATTGGCCATAATGAACCCGTTCTGGCCCAGTTAATTAAAGCATCAGCCGAAGTAGTTACGACACCTTTTTGTAAAATACCTTCTATTCCCATTCGAGTGCTCCTTTCATCCATTCATAGATGAATCCAATAACAAGAATACCAAGGAATATAACCATTGCAATATATCCAAACATACCGATTTCTTTCAATACAATTGCCCATGGAAATAAAAAGGCTATTTCAAGATCAAAAATAATGAATAAAATAGCGACGAGGTAATATCGAACATCAAATTTCATGCGAGTATCTTCAAATGCTTCGAAACCACATTCATAAGCAGAATTCTTTTGATCGTCAGGTTTATGCGGGCCAAGCATAAATCCCATGGCGACAAGCACCCCACCGACAGCAAAGCCAACTATTAGAAAGATAAAGACTGGTAAATAGTTCTCAAGCATGATTGGAACGTAACCTATTGTTTTTATTATTTGTAATTATTACTTAACTATATGCAATTACAATTAAAAATTGCGTGCATTAGTAAACAGGCGTCAGTCTAGGCTACAGACCTTTAATGTGTCAAGTTTATCCAAATGCAATAAATACAATAATTTCATAATGTTACGTAACTTTTTAGGGGTATAAAAAAGATTACTGCTAATTTAAAAGTGATCAAGTACATTATTATCAGAAATTTATATCATCTATTTAACAATAATGATTGTTACAAAAGATTTGTTTTACTAATATACATACCTTTAAATAAAGCTCAGCAAGATTTTACCGGAATTATTCAACAAGAATTATTATGCTATCAAAGCTAAGACAGATATTACAAAACCCCTGGATAAAATATGGTGCACAAATAACTATTATTTTATTAATATTTTACTCAATTAAAGTATACAAACAACAAGATATCGTCAAAGGTCTTGCACCCGATTTTAATGAAGTATTACTCGATGGACAACAAATAAAGTTGTCTAATTATCGTGGTAAATCAGTATTAATTCACTTTTGGGCAACCTGGTGTCCAATTTGCAACTTTGAACAAAATAGCATTGAAGCCATTAGTAAAGATAATAAAATTATTACTGTTGCCATGAATTCTGGTGAAGCTATGGAAATACAAACTTTTATGGAAAAAAATAACCTAAGTTTCCCTGTAATCATTGATGAAGATGGACTACTAGCTCAACGTTATGGTGTAACTGGCGTGCCAACAAGTTTTATCCTCAATCCGGAAGGTATCATTGAATATACAGAAATAGGTTACACAACGAACTGGGGGCTCAGAGCCAGGTTATGGCTGGCAAATTGAGAACTAATAAATCATTTTATAACACGATAACAAGGCTTATATTTTTTACCCGGTAATTTCATCCGATGTTGTTCTACAAACGAAGTTAATAACAAATCTACAGGTTCCATAATTTCAACATCACCTTTTATCTCAAACAAACCAAATTTTTCAATTGCGCGAATACCGTCATCTTTTACATTACCTGAAACCACCCCGGAAAAAGCGCGACGCAAGTTTGCTGCTAACAAATGCGTTTCCTGATTTTTGTGTAGTGCTAAATTACTCATATTCTCATGTGTTGCTACAAATGGTTTTTGAAATTCCTCATCAATCGTTAATAACCAGTTAAAGTAAAAAGCATCACCCTTGCTTCTCCTGAAATCTCTGACGCGCTGCATACCGGCTTTCATTTCAATTGCAACTTTCTCTGGATCGTTGATTATTATGTTGTAAAGTTTTTGAGCTTCAGAACCAAGTGTAACTGCAATAAAATCATCAATACGGTTAAAATAATCAACTGAATGTTCAGGCCCGGTAAATATTAAGGGGAATGGGATATCTTTATTTTTTGGGTGAAGTAAAATTCCCAATAGATATAATATTTCTTCTACCGTCCCAACACCGCCAGGAAAAACAACAATACCATGACCCGTTCGAACAAAAGCCTCAAGACGTTTTTCAATATCTGGTAAAATAACCAGATCATTAACAATAGGATTGGGTGATTCGGCCGCAATAATACCTGGTTCAGAAATACCAAGATATTTGCCATCATTTATACGTTGTTTAGCATGTCCGATTGCTGCGCCTTTCATTGGTCCCTTCATTGCACCCGGACCACATCCTGTACATATATCCAAGCCACGTAAACCCATTTCGTAACCAACTATTTTTGAATAGTCATACTCTTTTCGTTTAATTGAATGCCCGCCCCAACAAACTACAAAATTCGGCTCTTCTTTCGTTTTTAATATATTAGCATTGCGCAAAATATGGAAAACCAGATTTGTTATGCCTTCAGAATCATTAAGGTTGAGTAATGTATCATATTCAATTTTATCGCTAACATAAATTACATCTCGTAAAATTGCGAACAAATGTTCGTTAATACCACGAATCATTTTTCCATCAACAAAGGCATGTGCAGGTGCTCCGGTTACTTTTAATTTAATCCCTCGTTCGACAGGTAATACCCGAATATCAAATGAATGATATCGTTCCAGTAATTCTTTGCCACTATCAAGAGTACTGCCACAATTTAAAACGGCTAAAGAACAATTACGAAACAAGGTATACAAACCACCTTGACTGGTATCAAGAAGTTTAGCAACTTCCGATTTAGACAGAATATCCAGTCGTCCAATTGGTGAAATTTGTGCATCAATTACTTCATATTTCATAATTTATTCGTATCCATAAAATTTTAAAGTTCGAATTAAAGTATAATCGATAGAAAAAACTATATCTCTATTGATAGAAAATAAAATATGGTCTATAAACTTTAAAACGGTACCGGACTAGTAAGATTTAATTCAGAATCGAACACTGGATGCTGAAATTCTATTGAAGTAGCATGTAGCAACAAACGTTTTGATTTTTTGGCTACTATTACACTGCCATATAATTCATCGCCCAAAATTGGATGCCCAAGATATTGCATATGAACTCTTAACTGATGTGTACGTCCGGTTTTAGGTGTTAATTCAACTCTGCAGGTATTATTGTCTTTATATGACTCGATAACACGATAGTATGTAAGCGAAGGTTTCCCATGATTCTGTGAAATTATTTGTTTTGGTCTATTAGGCCAATCGCATATAAGGGGTTGGTTAACTTTACCCTTCATGATTTTAATATCACCTTCTACTACCGCTATATATTTTTTTTCTATTTTTTGCATAGCAAATAATTCACTAACTTGCCGATGTACTTTTTTATTTAAGGCTAACACAATAATTCCTGATGTTGACATGTCTAAACGATGAATTATTAATGCTGATGGATATTCGTGTTTTACTCTTGATACAAGACAATCTTGTTTATCTTCACCTCGACCGGGAACCGACAATAAACCGCTTGGTTTATTTAAAACAATAATAAACTCATCTTGATAAATAACTTCCAAACCGTCATTTACGGGTGGTGTATAGCAAATCATAAAACTCTTGTACTGGTTTTCGTTAAACCTTAATATTATTTTAATTGAACCCAGGATAAAAACAAAACTGTTTAATACACAGCTAGTTTCATAAGACTTAGTATCCAAAGTACAGGTTAATTACCGATTTTGTCGATAATAACAACATAAATAGTTATTAAATCTGCTATAAATATATTATTCAGGAAATTATAACATTAGAGTAAAGCATGAAAAAATATATTATAACTATGTTAATTGTATGGTTTTCGATAACTAGTACAACACTTAGAGCAGCTCCAGAAACATTAAAAGCTGACCTATCAAAATCTGAATTATGTGATTTTGCTATTCAGGCACTAAAAGAATTATCAAAAACATCAACTGAGGGCATGAATAAACCAATGATCACAAAGGAACAATGCATGGCAATATCGGATGAAGACATTAATAATGCTGCTAGAAAGATCATGGAAAGTAACCAAGCAATTAATTCGAAATCTCAATATTAGCTAATTTAACTTACCGAAGAACTAACTTCTGATATAACTGGCTGACGTTTTTTAATTCTATCGAACAAATATTTCATCTTATTCCTATAAAAATAAAATAACACTAAAAAAGAAATAATAACGAACAGACTAACCAGCCATCCCAACTGTACATATGTTAGCGTTGGCTGCTCAATTGCAATTATCAGTTTATCCGAAACAATATATTTAGAAATAACATGTTTCATATCACTAATTGTAACTGCAGCAATTTTATCACGGAAATTTACGTATACACCGTCTTTTTCAAAATCTCGCCAATATGAAGAATATAATCCTGCGAATGAGTCATTACTTTCATAACCCATATCAAATAATAACAGAAAATATTTTTTTATCCGGTCAAATTCTTTATCGTTAATTTTATTATTACGTATATTTAATACAATTTCATGCATTGCTTGTTTAGTTTTTTCGATATCATTAACATCAACATCAGCACTTAAAATCAAAATTCCTTCCTTGTAACTTTCTTTTCTTCTGGTTGAGGGATTGTATGATAAACCGTATTTTATTCGAAGTTTGTTATACATCTTATCATTCAAATACTCAGCTAAAATAACCAAAGGAAAACTATCAATCGAATCAAAACCTGCTGTACGAAACAAAAATGTAACACTGGCTTCATTATCAATAAGAGGCATTAAAGTTGACTCAACTGTTTGAAAAGTTAAATTTGGTGGAGTATGATCGATTTCCTTATGGTGCACGGGTTTAAAAGTCATGTTTCCAAAAGTTGATTTAATATAATCGAGAATTACTTCTGTATCGAAGTCGCCTACAGCAACTACCGCCATATTATTAGGAACATAATAGTTTTTATATGCTGCCATAATAGAATCTTTGGTAATATTATCCAAATTATTTAAAGATGGACAAAATTCATCTAATGAAAAAATTTGCTCGTACGCTTTATTTATACCATATTTTTGTAAACCATTATCATAAAGCCATCGTTTAAGTGCGCTGGGTTTACCTCGTCCTTCTCTATATACTATATTCTTACTTAATGAAATATTTTGTTCACTAAATTCCGTCGAAGTTAACATTTTATAGTACAAACCCAATGCTGGAATTGTAAAATCACTGTGTACAGAAACCTCATAAGTTGTTTCGTACGAACCTGTTTTTGCGTTTGTTATACCGCCGTATTCTTTAAATATCTCTTCAAGTTGCTGTTCACTATATTCCGGTGTCCCTGTAAAAATTAAATGCTCCAAATAATGTGCGGTTTCTCTTACGTCACAAGAAAAATTTTTGATGCCAACTTTAACTGCAAATCGTAATGATACATTTTTAGAATGATGACGTGGTTTTAAATAAACTTCGAGTCCATTATCTAATTTATAATATTTTATATTATAAATATCTTCTGATGTATTCGCATTTGCAATTACTATCTGTGAAAACATAAAAGTTGTAATAATTAATATTGTTTGTAATTTAAAACTAAAGATCATAATTTACCTTAATTTTCATTTGAACCATACAAGCTGTATCGGCAACATCAGAATAAATTAAAGCTTATTATTTTTTTTTATGAGTAAATGTGAAATATAAAGAACGTATTGATATCATTGTATATTTCTCACAATGACATTAAGAGTTGAGTTAATATGGGTTGAGCTGTATAAGAAAAACACAGCATTTCCATTATATAATATGGAAATAACAGATAAATTGAAAATTTTTATTTTATTTGAGATAAAAGAATTAAATATATAATTTAATCTGGTTATGGTGCCGAAGACTGGATTCAGCAATTCCAATTATTTCAATAAGATACACTATCTGATTCGCACATAATTCGCACTATATGCTGGAGAATTTCTATATCGTGCTGCCAGCAATACAGTGATTCTACAAACACAGGGAATAGTCTGCAAGAGTGAGAACATTAATTGATTCGACTAGCAACTTATTACAATCATACTATCAAAGTTCCAAATCGTCGTTTGCTTGTTTTGGTGCTTCCCCACTAGTGGGTTTTAGTTCTTCATCTGGTTTATCAAATTGGTCAAGTAAATCTTTATATGGACTATCGAAATTATCTATTTCAAAGTGCCGTTCAATATCTTCAGACTGATGCGGGATACCTATAACTTCTATACCGATACTTGTGGTACGATAAAATATAGTATGTTTTCCCTGAAAGTAACTTTTGTAACCTCTTCTGCCTGAACGGTAAGATTATATTTTTTCTTTTCCAGCACGTTCTAATTTAGCCTCTGAAATAATTTCTTTCACTGTCTTATTGGAAAATTCACCCCTATCTGCTTGTGCCTCACCAATAGCCAATCTAGCTCGCAAACGCTCTAATTTTATTTTTTCATATTCTTTGGCTGAGATAACAACGGCAACAGCACGCCCTCTGCGTTCGATAGTGACAGGTTCACGTTGAGCTGTATCCATCAATTCGCCAAAGTTGTTTTTGGCTTCTTTTGCGGCAATCGATTTCATTATAACCTCCTATAAAACATACCCTTATTTATTATAATAGCCATCTTGGCTACTTTGTCAATGCATAAATAGGGTGAAATATTGCACATAAAAGAAAAAGGCTGCTATGTAGTCTGTGGCTTGTTAAATGTAGGTATTGTATGTACGAATCATAATTCTGATCTTCGCTGGTTTCTTGTAATTGACACACCATTCCGAAAAAGAAAAACAACGCCTGTATCTTTAGTAAATCGTGTCTGTTCTTACAGCACAATATTTGAAGATTTAGTCAGATTTCTTTCATAATATGTGGAGTTTACCAAACCTGATCTACCAGAATATCAAAATGCATCTGATACATATTCCAATCTTAAAAATGGTAATAATATGACTCGTCCTCAATTCGTAAAGAAGATAGAACAAGGTGATTACCCGAAATTTCATGTAAGAGAAATCAATGGAGTCAGAACTCCCTCTACAGCCCAAACCATACTCATAGCCTGTATTTTACAAAGGTTTTAGATTTGTACTGCCCAAGTTTACATACCTCGGCAAGAAACTTCGTGAGAGACCAGGGTAACTCTTTGAATAATGAGATATAGCTAGATAAAGCCAGAAAAGCTAAATCTAAAATGGTGCCGAAGACTGGACTCGAACCAGCACAGCTTTCGCCACTACCCCCTCAAGGTAGCGTGTCTACCAATTTCACCACTTCGGCTTTTGAATACTTTATTTTTTTGGTTTTGGTTCTGCTTCAGGTTTTTCTGCTGGAATGACACTTTCACTACTACCAGGTAGTTTTGAATCTGTTGCAGAGGAATCTTTTTCATTAGCAGGAGGAATTGAACCCGGTATTAGTGTATCCGATTTAGGTACATTCTGAATTTCAATTTTTGGCTGAGCATCAGGTAAAGAATCGGTCGCACTGACAGGACCAGTCGTAGTTGATGTTACTAAAAAAGCTAATGTTAAGCTTGTGCCAAAAAATAATGCTGCAATTATACCCGTTGCTCTGGTGATAAATGACGCAGAACCCTGACTTCCAAACACTGTGTTCGATGCACCGCTTCCGAAAGCCGCCCCCATATCAGCACCTTTACCTTGCTGAATTAAAACCAGGCCAATCAAGCTGACTGCAAGTAAAACATGAATAACTAAAATAACATTATGTAACATGGGGTATATATATTCCGTTTAAACAAATTAATAATTAAAATACGATATTATGCAATTCCTGCGCGGCAGATTGCTAAAAAGTCATCAGCTTTTAATGATGCTCCGCCAATTAAACCGCCATCAATATCATCCATTGCGAATAATTCAATAGCATTACTGCCTTTTACACTACCACCGTATAATATCTGTATTTTCTCAGCAATGGCTTTATCTTGCTCGGCAATTAAACCACGAATAAATGCATGAACAGCTTGAGCTTGTTCAGGTGAAGCTGTTTTACCGGTACCAATTGCCCAAACAGGCTCATACGCAATAACACAATCAGCTAAAGCTGCAATTCCTTCTAAATCAATAACGGCCTTTAATTGTCTGGCAACCACTTTTTCGGTAACACCGGATTCACGCTCTTCAAGCAATTCCCCTACACAAAGTACTGGAATCATGCCTGCTGCGCGTGTTGCTGCAAATTTTTTTGCGACTAACTCATCACTTTCCTGGTAGATATCACGACGTTCTGAATGTCCAACTATTACATATTCTACAGAAAAATCCTTTAACATTGATGTCGATATTTCACCGGTAAATGCGCCTTTTTCCTGTTCATTAACATCCTCCGCACCAAGAGCGATTTTACTACCCTCAAGCTGGGATTTAACATCTGAAATATAAATTGAAGGTGCACATACAGCTACCTGACATTTAACATCACCCATTCCGGCTTTGATTCCATCAAGCAGCACCTTGATGCTATCGCGTGTTCCATTCATTTTCCAATTACCGGCTACTAGAGTTGTGCGCATATTTATACCTGTTAATGACTGACAAGAGAAACAAAATTAAGCGCGAAATAGTAACCGCCAAAGACAAAAAAATCAATAACCTAGGCGTTTTTGAGTGAATTATAATTATATCTGGTAACTAAGGTAATTTCAGGAATAGTTGTGTTAATGATTAGCATTTAACATAATTCAATATGTGCCTTAATATAGTTAAATACTCAGATGACTCTCTAAATCAATTCCATATTTAATTCAGGGCTGAACTAACCACTTCTGCAAGCTTTTTAGCCAAAAACGATACTTTAGTATCATCTTGCCCTTCAACCATCACGCGAATCACAGGCTCCGTACCTGATGGCCTTAACAACACTCGTCCTGTATCTTTTAATTCATTCTCAACCTGTTTCACTGCTGATTGTATTTTTTCAGATTTATCTGGATTAAATTGCTCTTTTAGACGGACATTAATCATGTGTTGGGGATATTTCTGCATTCCCTCAAGTAATTCATGCAAATCCTTATCCACATGTATCATGGCACTCAGAACCTGAAGCGCAGATATTATTCCATCTCCGGTGGTTGTTTTATCCAGACAAATGATATGTCCGGAAGATTCGCCACCCAATTTCCAGTCATTTTTATGTAACATTTCCAAAACATACCGGTCACCAACATTTGCCCGTTTAAAATCAATGTTGTGCTTCAATAATGCGTGTTCCAACCCTAAATTACTCATGGTTGTGCCAATAACACCACCTGTCAGATTTCCGTGCTGTTGTTGATCTTGTGCAATTATATAGAGTATTTCATCACCATCGACTTTCTTACCGTTTTTATCAACCATAATTAAACGGTCGCCATCTCCATCTAATGCTATACCCAGATCAGCTTGATGTGTTTTTACGGCTGTCTGTAATCGATTCGTGTTGGTTGCACCACAATCCAGGTTAATATTTAAACCATTAGGCTCGATACTCAATGAAATTACTTTAGCCCCCAATTCCATCAATACATGAGGAGCAATATGGTAGGTTGCCCCATTGGCACAATCCATCACAATTTTTAAACCATTCAACTTTTTACCGGCATTATATGTCGATTTACAGAATTCGATATAACGGCCTGCGGCATCCTCAATTCGTATCGCTTTACCCAAATTTGCAGAATCATTTGTTTCAAGTGTTTTTTCCAATTCAGCTTCAATTGCTAATTCAACCGCATCATCTAATTTAGTGCCGACACTGGAGAAAAATTTAATTCCATTATCAAAATAAGGATTATGTGAAGCACTAATTACAATTCCGCATTGTGCTGATAAGGTTCGAGTTAAATATGCCACTGCCGGAGTTGGCATTGGACCTAATAAATGAATATCGACACCGGCACTTGAAAGCCCGGCTTCGAGGGCTGATTCAAACATATAACCCGAAATTCGAGTATCTTTACCAATAAGCACTTTTGCATTGTCACCATCAGCTAAAACCCTTCCGACCGCCCAACCGAGTTTTAAAATAAAATCTGGTGTTATTGGGTGTTTGCCGACCTGGCCGCGTATGCCATCAGTTCCAAAATACTTCTTTTTCATTCAATTAAACCTGCTTACTAATATTTGCATTATCTATTTATATTTTCGATTTGCTAATATTTTATTTCGCTATATTAACAGCCTGGATTACTTTCATCACATCAATTGTTTGCGCCACATCATGTACTCTAACTATAGTTGCTCCATTCAGGACTGCCAATGTAACCAGAGCTAAACTACCTGCAAGACGATACTCTACATCACGCTCGGTTATACTCGCTAACATGGACTTGCGTGACAAACCCACTAATATTGTCAACCCTAAAGTTTTGAATTCATCTAAATGTTTTAATAATATTAAATTATTTTTTACCGTTTTTCCAAAACCAAAGCCCGGATCGATAATAATTTTTTTTTTATTAATACCGGCTTGTACACAAGATTCGACTCGTTGTTGTAAAAATAATTTAACATCACTAACAACGTCCGTATAGATGGGTGAATCCTGCATAGATGCAGGTGTACCCTGCATATGCATTAAACAAACCGACACATTGAGTTTTTTGGCAACATCAATTGCGCTCTCAGCTTGAAGCGCATTAACATCATTTATTAAAGTTGCACCTGCATCAACTGCTTGTACCATAACCTCTGGTTTACTGGTATCAATCGAAATAATGACATCACTATTGAGTTTAATTTTTTCGATAACAGGGATAACTCTTTCAAGTTCCTCATCAACAGAAATTTTACGTGCACCAGGACGAGTTGACTCACCACCAATATCAATAATATTAGCACCCTGCTCTACCATTTTTAATGCTTGCGTAAGAGCAGAATCCGCATTCGTATATTGTCCACCATCAGAAAAAGAATCGGGTGTAATATTTAATACACCCATAATACTTATATCATTTGAAAAATTCTGAAACATTTTTAGTTTTTATTTAATTTCCCATTGGCTGATTCAATTAACATATTTAATGTAGATTCCATATGTTTCGCCATGCTTGCTTGTTGTTCAAGCGTTGCATCTTTATTAATATTACACGGTGCACCAACTGCAATAACAATTTTAGAAAAAGGTTTAGGAATAATAAATTTGTCCCAGGACTTTAATTGCCAAAATGAACTTGCTGCAAACGCAATTGGCAACATCGGTGCTTGTGTTAGTTGCGCTAACATCACAGCTCCCTGTTTAAATTTAAACGCCGGACCAGTTGGACCATCAGAAGTGTTCACCGGTGATATTCCGTCCCTGGTTATAATTTGGTATAAATCACGCATTGCCCGTGCTCCGGTACGATTACTTGAGCCACGTATCGCATGAGCACCCCATGATGTAACAATCCGTGCAGGTACTTCACCATCAACCGATGGGCTGATTAAAAAACCAAGCTTTAATCCTTTATCTTTTAGCATTAATGCGTAGTAAGCACCAAATATATGTTGTTGATGCCAATAACACAAAATCGCGGGTTGTCCTGATTTTATAATGCCATCACCAAACTCTGTACCAATTATTTCAATTGAACAACTTTTCCAGAAAAATTGTAATAATCCTTTAATGACCGGCTGCACTATTATATAGGTGAGGTTGCGTTTCCAGGTTAATTCTCTTGCCATTATTAAATACTCATTATTATTTTTTTATGGATATATTGTGAGTTTAAATTGTATTTTATTAATTTATATCAACAATTACCATGATTTTTCGTATGAAATTTAGTCTAGAATTGTTCAATCGTAGGTGAATCTACTATATAGTATCATTGTTAAAAACAATTTAATCACAACCCGGGATAATACACCTAACTATACAGTCATAATGTCAACCAATACTAAAAATAATGTGCTATTACCACCTGGCCCATCAAAGAAATTTGATCTCAATGCCACCCCTGAGTCCTTTGATTTTGTTAAATCATTGGTGGTTAACTATCCTGATATTTGTCGAATTCAATCAACTACACGCACAAATGACAGTTATTTGGTTAATAATCCCGATTTTTTAAAACACATATTAGTTAAGAACTACCAAAATTATAACAAAGGCATCGGGTTTAGCCGGGTCAAAATGTTGCTGGGCAATGGCATTATCGTCAGTGACGGTCCTTTTTGGCGACGTCAACGACGCATGATGCAACCAGCATTTACTCGTAAAGTGATTGCAAAATTAACCACTCAAATTCAACAGTGTAATCAAAAGTTGTATCTGGACTGGTCCGAAAAAGCAAATTCAAGCCAGATCATTGATATTACCCAGGTCGCCAGTGAATTATCACTTGAAATCGTATTACGAGCAATTTTATCAGATGATCTCGATATCCTGATTAAAGAACAAAATGGCAACCCGTTTGATTTTTTAACAGATGACTTTACCCGTGATATAAAAGTGGTATTAAAATTTCGTGAAGTAGCAAAACTATTACTGGCTATAATCAGTTTCCGACGAGAACAAAAACCTGAACGCGTTGACTTTCTCGCAATGTTTATGGATTCGCGTGATAAAGAAACTGATGAAGAAATGAGCGATAAAGAATTGCTGGATGAACTCATGACATTAATAATTGCAGGTCATGAAACAAGTGCAATTACACTAAACTGGACCTGGTATTTTATATCGCAAAATCCCGAAGTAGAACAAAAACTTCACCAGGAAATCGATGTAAATGTCAAAACAGGAATCGTCCCGGAATTTCAACAGCTTGAACAATTACCCTATATCAAACAAGTCGTGGAAGAAGCACTACGTTATTATCCACCTGTGTGGATTTATACGCGTAAAGCAATAGCGGATGATTATTTAGGAGAGTATTTTGTACCTGCTGGAACTGATATTTTTATAGCTCCTTATTTTTTACACCGCCACCCGGATTACTGGCCGAATGCTGAAACATTTGACCCTGAACGATTTACCGAAGCCGCAATCCGGAAACAACACAAAAATGCTTATATCCCCTTTTCGGCTGGTCCCAGACGGTGTATTGGTGATTTTTTTGCAACTATTGAAATGCAGATTCATATTGGATTAATGGCACGATCGTTTCAACTGGAGTATATTCCTGAGTCACCAATTGAACTTGAACCGGATGTTAATTTACGAACTAAAAATCCAATTTTAATGAAAATAACAAATAGAAAATAATAAATAAACTATGCTTGAATTTAAAACTTTAACTGATGCTCTGACGGCCAATAAAAATAAAAACCGAACAATAACTTATATAAACGGATTCGATAACGAAACTGAAATTAGTTTTTTGCAGTTATACAACCGTTCTTTAAGTGTTTTGAATCAACTTCAGGTAAAAGGCTTAAAAGCCGGCGATGAATTAATTATTTTCACTAAAGACAATATGGCTTTTATTGATGTCTTCTGGGCCTGCCTTTTTGGTGGATTTATACCAGTGCCTGTTGCTGTGGGTATTAGCGATGAGCATCGAAGTAAATTATTTAAAATTTTTCAAAAACTCAATAATGGCTACTTCATAACAAATAATGACAGTGTCGATCGTCTCGCAAGTTATGCTGAATCTCATAACATCGTTTCCACATATAAAGATTTGAAATCAAGAACAATCTTTTTTGAAGATATTGTTATTAATTCAGATAAAGGTTCAATTCATTCTTCACAGGCAGAAGATATTGCCTTTATTCAATTTTCCTCCGGTTCAACCAGTGATCCCAAAGGTGTGGTGCTGACACATAAAAATATTATTACAAATATAAATGCCATTATAGAAAACTCTGGTCAAACCGAAAATGATATTAGTTTGAGTTGGATGCCGCTAACACATGACATGGGTTTGATTGGGTTTCATTTAAATATGCTGGTCTGTAATGTGAGCCAGAACTTGATACCAACCGAGTTATTCAGTCGTCGACCGCTATTATGGATGCAAAAAACAAGCAGTAAAAAAGCCACGATATTATGCTCACCAAATTTTGGCTATAAACATTTCTTAAAAACCTTGAGTGATAAAACATTAGATAATGTTGATTTATCTAATATACGTCTTATCTACAATGGTGCTGAACCCATTTCAGTTGATTTATGTGATGAGTTTTTAACAAAGCTCGCTGATTATGGTTTAAAACGCAATACCATGTTTACAGTTTATGGCCTGGCCGAAGCAACTCTGGCAGTTGCATTTCCGGTTCCTGGTGAAGAATACCGAAGTATTTATATCGATCGACACGAATGCCGCATGGGTAACAAAGTCATCTTTATAAAAAAAGACCATGAAGATGCTTCGGGTTTTGCGATTGAAGGAAAACCAGTGTTGGATTGCCAGGTAAAAATAACTGATGATAACAATACTACATTAGCTGAAGATACGATTGGTGATGTGCAAATTAAGGGCCCGAATGTCACTCAAGGTTACTACCTTAACGAACAAGCCAATATTACTGCGCTTACCGGTGATGGTTGGCTAAATACTGGCGATCTTGGTTTCTTACACAATGACGAATTAATTATTATTGGCCGGACTAAAGATATAATTTTTGCGCACGGACAAAATTATTATCCACACGATCTGGAAAACATTGCATTACAACATAGTCAAATTGAACTCGGTAAAATTGTAGCCTGTGGGATACGTCAAGATAAAGAACAACGCGATGAATTAATTATTTTTATTCTATATCGCAAAGATATTGAAAGTTTTGTTACATTAGCACGTGAAATTGCAAAAATAATTAATGAACAAACCGGACTTGAAGCCGATCATGTTTTACCGGTAAAACGTATTCCTAAAACAACCAGTGGTAAATTACAACGAAGATTATTAGCGGATGAATATCTAAATGGCCAGTTTGATGAGGTCATTACACAGATAGATTCACTTTATGCTAAAGAGCATGTTGCACTTGATGAAGTTATGACTCCGAGAGAACAAGAGTTAAAAGAAATTTGTCATTCAATTTTAAAAGATAACATATTAAATATTAATGATAATTTTTTTGATACCGGTATTAGCTCGTTGACATTAGCCGAAATACATCAAAAAATTGATGAAAAATATCCTGCTGTAGTTGATGTTATCGATCTTTTTGATTACCAAACAATTAAAGAACTTGCAGTATTTATGGATGGAAAGTTATCCTGAATAAACTTTTTTTCTGAAGATATTCTTTTTCTGAAGATATTCTATAGTGCGTCATTCCGATGAATTTTGTCGGAATGACTATTATTGATATTAGTGTTGCCCTGCAGTACCACCAATTGAGCCACTCTTGGGCTTGTCTTCTTTTTTGACGGCACTACTACTACTACTATCAGTTGGAGAAGAATCATCATCTGGCCAGTCTTTTGGTGGTCGTGGATCTTTACCATCCATAATATCTTTTATTTGTTCTGCATCAATAGTTTCAAATTTCATTAATGCATCACTCATTGAATGTAATTTATCCAGATTTTCAGTCAAAATTTCTTTTGCTCTATTATAATTTTTATCAACGATAGCTCGAATTTCTACATCAATGATACGAGTGGTTTCATCAGATACATTTTTATGTTGTGCTACTGAATGCCCCAGGAAAACTTCACCTTCTTCTTCACTATACGTCATCGGGCCAAGACGTTCGGATAATCCCCATTTAGTTACCATGTTACGCGCTATTTCTGTAGTACGTTGAATGTCATTTGAAGCACCAGTGGTAACTTTATCAGCACCAAATATTAATTCTTCGGCTAACCGACCACCAAACAAACTACTGATCGAACTTTCTAATCGTTCTTTACTATAACTATAACGATCCTCTTCAGGTAAAAACATTGTCACACCTAAAGCCCGGCCACGAGGAATGATAGTAACTTTATAAACGGGATCATGTGATGGTACTAATAAACCAACAATCGCATGACCGGCTTCATGAAAAGCGGTATTACGTTTTTCAGCTTCACTCATCACCATTGACTTACGTTCGGCACCCATCATGATTTTATCTTTGGCTTTTTCCATATCTTCCATATCAACTAAACTTTTATCCGCGCGTGCTGCAAATAATGCTGCTTCGTTAATAAGATTTGCTAAATCAGCGCCAGAAAAACCCGGTGTGCCTCGAGCTATAATTGATGCTTTTACATTGTCGGCAATTGGAACTTTACGCATATGTACTTTGAGTATTTGTTCACGTCCACGAATATCCGGTAGTGGTACAACAACTTGTCGATCAAATCGTCCGGGACGTAACAAAGCAGGATCCAATACATCGGGTCGATTGGTTGCTGCAATGACGATGACACCATCATTACCTTCGAAACCATCCATTTCGACTAATAATTGATTTAAGGTTTGTTCGCGTTCATCATGACCACCACCTAAACCTGCTCCACGATGACGACCAACTGCATCGATTTCATCGATAAAGATAATACAGGGCGCTTGTTTTTTGGCTTGTTCAAACATGTCTCGAACTCGAGAAGCACCAACACCAACAAACATTTCAACGAAATCTGAACCTGAGATTGTAAAGAAAGGAACTTTAGCCTCACCGGCAATTGCTCTCGCTAACAAGGTTTTACCCGTACCGGGTGAGCCAACCAATAAAACACCACGTGGAATTTTACCACCCAGTTTCTGAAATTTACCTGGATCACTTAAGAATTCAACCAATTCTGAAACTTCTTCTTTGGCTTCTTCTACACCGGCAACATCACCAAAGGTTATTTTTATTTGATCTTCACCTAATAAACGCGCACGACTCTTACCAAAAGACATTGCTCCTTTACCGCCACCACCTTGCATTTGGCGCATAAAGAAAACCCATAAACCAATAATAATAATAAAAGGAAACATTTGGTATAACAACGGTAACCAAATAGAAGTCTCTCTTGGTTTAGCATTATATTTGATATTACTTTTTTCAAGCAAACCTATAATAGTATTGTTGTCTGTTTCTGGACTATAGGTTTTAAATTCACCACCACCAATGAATGTTCCGTACATTTCTTTGTCCTGAAATGTAACTTCCTGAACCTTGCCATTTTTAACATTGGCAATAAAATCAGAATAATCAATATCAACCGCTTTCGAACGGGTGCTGAGATTGGTGAAAACTGACATTAAAATAATCGCAATCACTACCCACAAGATGATATTTTTTGTTAAATCATTCAAAGTATTACCCCAACACTATTTAAGTTAATTCGTTCTGTCCTACAACTAACTATATTAGATATTAATTAATATAGCGTCTAATCACTGCATCTGCTACTTGGCATTATAACTATATATTGTAGCTTCTCGCTAGTAAGTATACCTCAGAAGAGCGAGCTCTTGATGCTTCTGGTTTTCGTACTAAAACCTTTGCAAATTTCGTGCGTAAATTCCGCATATATTCATCAAATCCCTCACCATGAAAGACTTTGACCAGAAAATCCCCATTCTTTTTAAGGACTTTCTCCGCAGTAAACAACGCTAATTCACACAAATACATAGCCTTCGGTGAATCAATCGTTTTTACACCACTAATATTGGGTGCCATGTCCGATAAAACAAGGTCTACCGGATGATTATTTAAAGCTTGCTGAACTGCAATTTCAGTAGATTCATCAGTAAAGTCACCCGGGATGTAGGTTACATTAGCCAAACTATCCATTGGAAGGATATCCTGGGCAATAACATGCCCCTTTTCTCCAATAAAACTTGCCGCAACTTGCGACCATCCACCCGGTGCTGCCCCTAAATCAACCACCCACATATCAGATTTTAAGATCTTATCCTTTTTCTGAATTTCCAGTAATTTGTAAACCGCGCGAGATCGATATCCCTCTTGTTGGGCTAGCTTTACAAACGGATCATCAAAATGCTCTTTAAGCCATGCCTTGCTCTGCTTACTTTTAGCCATAATAAAATTATAATTTTTTAACCATATTAGTAATTTCAATACAAAACCAATATAGCATGTTAAAATTCAATTCGTTATTACAATAAACCTTAATCGAGTCAAAATTTGTGTCAAACCTTACCTCAAAACAGCGAAAATTTCTTAGAGCAAAAGCACATGAATTAAAACCTGTTGTCATTATCGGTGCTGCAGGTTTAACTGAAAATATCCATAATGAAATTGATATTGCTTTAGAACATCATGAATTAATAAAAGTTCGAATTAACTCAGCAAATAAAGAATCCCGCGAGAAATTAGTAAGCAGTATTTGTTCGAAATCTGATGGAATTGCTGTACAAACTATTGGGCATATTTTAGTGCTATTCAGGAAAATTAAAGATGCCAAAATTATATTACCGAAAAATTGAATTGGTATAAATTCAGAACCGCGCTCAAGGAATAAGAAATAACTTTGATTTTTAATAAATTAAAATTATTTTAAGCCTGGATTCCGATTAAGCCCAAACACAATAAGCACCAAACCACCCAAACTATTAATTAAAAACAACACCGAACTTACTCCATGCAAGCGACCAAAGTTGGTAGCGACTTCACCAACAAGTCCTGCTTCACGCATATCACTCATTATTGGTTGCAAAATAAACTGCCCGATTAAAATAATAATAAGCATTACCAGCAAAATCCAGCTTTGCCAATATGCTTTGGAAAAGCAATTTTTACCATATTGCATTAATAACCCGGCTAATAATACCACTGAACTAAAAATACCAATAAAACTCATTATAGAAAATAAGCGACCAGCGATAGTCCCGGCTAAAATACGATCATCCAGCAATGAAAATAAAGTAGGTACAACAATATAACCAATGGCCCACATACCACCTATCCAGACAGTTAGTAAAATTCGTTCTCCGGTTTGATACATATTTTTAAATTAATTTGACTTCGACAATTTCCAGTTCTTTATCACCACCGGGGGTTTTTATGTCAACCACTGCACCTTCTTCTTTACCAATTAAGGCTCGTGCGATTGGTGAATTAACATTCAATTTACCCTGTTTTATATCGGCTTCATCTTCACCAACAATGTGATAGGTCATTTTAGAATCATCCGCTAAATCAATAAGATCAACCGTTGCTCCAAAAATCACTTTTCCTGTAGCCGTCATAGTCGAAACGTCTATAATTTGAGCGTGACTTAACTTGCCTTCAATCTCCTGTATACGACCCTCAGCAAAACTTTGTTGTTCACGTGCAGCATGATATTCAGCATTTTCTTTTAGATCACCATGTTCTCTGGCGGTTGCAATAGCCTTAATAATTTGTGGGCGCTTGACCTGCTTAAGTTCAGTTAACTCTTCCTGTAACTTTTCAGCACCCTGTTTTGTAATAGGTACTTTATTCATATCATTAACTCCTGATGTAACTCTTGCAATCTATTCACCGATCCAGCGTACGAATCGACGCCTGTCGATTTGACGTCCTTTTCTGATTCTAACTCCAATGCAGAATTAAGCTCGGATTTATGTTTCTTATATTCGTCGTTTTGGTATTCTATCGCAACACAAAACGCATCGCCACCCGCAAGTGTCGTAGTATAGGTCACTTTGTGTTGCAATGCTTTACTTCGAATTGTCGCAGAGTCAGCTATGGCTTGACGTCCCTCGGTGGTATTAACAATAAAATTAATTTCTTTATTTTTAATCATATCTACAATATGAGGACGACCTTCTAATACCTTATTAACTGTTTTACATTCAAGCCCTGCTTCAGTAATCAGACGCGCAGTACCTTTTGTCGCTACCAGATTAAAATTAAAACTCAATAATTTTTTGGCTATTTTCACAATACCTTTTTTATCTGCATCCCGAACACTAAGGAAGACCCGGCCACTTTCAGGAATACGATCACCAGCAGCATATAATGCTTTAGCAAAGGCTTCACCAAAAGTTTTTCCTACACCCATAACTTCTCCGGTTGATTTCATCTCCGGCCCTAAAATTGAATCAACACCTGGAAATTTTACAAAGGGAAATACCGATTCTTTCACTGAGAAATATTTTGGAATAACTTCTTTGGTAATGCCTTGTTGTTTTAGAGTTGTCCCGGTCATGCACCGTGCAGCAATTCTAGCCCATGGTAAACCTGTGGCTTTGGATACAAATGGAACTGTACGTGATGCCCTTGGATTAACTTCCAGAATATAAACCGTATCTTTTTGAATCGCAAACTGGGTATTCATTAAACCAACTACTTTTAATGACTTTGCCATTGCAGTTACTTGCTCACGTAATTTATCCTGAATTTCTTTTGACAAACTATAAGGTGGTAATGAACAAGCTGAATCACCTGAATGAACACCGGCTTGTTCAATATGTTGCATAATACCGGCAACAATAACCTCATTACCATCACAAACAGCATCGACATCAACTTCAATGGCATCATCAAGAAAACGATCTAATAATACTGGAGAATCATTCGATACTTGAACTGCTGTTTTCATATAATGGTTGAGCTCTTCATCATTATAAACAATCTCCATGGCCCGCCCACCAAGTACATAAGACGGACGCACAACAATTGGATAACCAATTTCAGATGCCAGGTTAACTGCTTCAGCAGGGCTTGTTGCTAATCTATTAGGTGGTTGTAATAGTTTTAATTCGTGTATCATTTCCTGAAAACGTTTTCGGTCTTCTGCTTTGTCAATTGAATCTGGAGATGTACCGATAATTGGCGCACCAGCGGCTTCGAGATCTCGCGCTAATTTTAACGGTGTTTGACCACCATATTGCACGATAACACCTTTTGGCTTTTCGATATGAATAATCTCTAACACGTCTTCCAGGGTTAATGGCTCAAAATAAAGGCGATCAGAAGTATCATAATCGGTTGAAACTGTTTCAGGGTTACAATTAACCATAATTGTTTCAAAACCATCAGTACGGGAAACTTGTGCTGCATGGACGCAACAATAATCAAACTCGATACCTTGACCGATTCGATTTGGTCCGCCACCAAGTACCATTATTTTTTCATTATCGGTTGGCCGAGCTTCGTTTTCCTGTTCGTAAGTGGAATACATATACGCAGTATTGGATGCAAACTCTGCAGCACAGGTATCAACACGTTTATATACTGGATGAATATCCAGTCCATGCCGGTGTTTACGTATATCAAACTCCGTCATTCCGAGCAATGTTGCTAAACGTCGGTCTGAAAAACCTTTTTGTTTTAATCGGAATAAAGTTGATTTATCTATATCAGTAATTTTTTTACCACGGATTTTCTGTTCTTCATGTACCAAATCTTCAATATTCGCCATAAACCAGGGATCAATTTTTGTAATATTAAAAATCTCATCAAAACTCATACCGGCTCGAAATGCATCGGCAACCTGCCACAGACGTTCGGGTGTTGGAACACCTAATGCTTGTCGTAAATTATTTTTAACTTCGACAGGATCAGAACTTATGTCTACCAGCTCATCCAGACCATCCATGCCTGTTTCAAGTCCTCGAATTGCTTTTTGTAAGGATTCCTGAAAAGTACGACCAATAGCCATCACTTCCCCGACTGACTTCATTTGTGTCGTTAAAGTATTATCTGCTTGTGGAAATTTTTCAAACGTAAAACGCGGAATTTTTGTTACCACGTAATCGATACTCGGCTCAAACGAAGCTGGTGTAACGCCACCGGTTATATCATTGCTTAATTCATCAAGAGTGTAACCTATAGCTAGCTTGGCTGCGATTTTAGCAATAGGGAATCCAGTTGCTTTTGATGCCAGTGCCGATGAGCGTGATACTCGTGGATTCATTTCAATAATGATCATTCGACCGTTTTCAGGGTCGATAGCAAATTGAACATTGGAACCACCGGTTTCAACACCGATTTCACGTAATACTTTTAACGAAGCATCCCGCATTATTTGATATTCTTTATCTGTTAACGTTTGTGCCGGTGCAACGGTAATCGAATCCCCGGTATGCACACCCATAGGATCGAGATTTTCAATGGAACAAATAATAATACAATTATCTTTGGTATCACGCACCACTTCCATTTCAAATTCTTTCCAACCCGCAATGGATTCTTCAACCAGCAATTCATTTGTTGGTGATAGATCCAATCCACGTTCACAAATTTCTATAAACTCTTCCTGGTTATATGCTATTCCACCACCACTACCGCCCATAGTAAACGAAGGTCGAATTATAGTAGGGTAGCCAATTTGGGCTTGAACTTGTAGAGCCTCTTCCATGCTATGTGCAATGGCTGAGGTTGGCATATCAAGACCAATTTTTTTCATCGCTTTACGAAACTTATCGCGATCTTCTGCTTTATCGATAGCATCGCGTTTTGCGCCAATCATCTCAACATTATATTTTTCTAAAATACCTTCACGTTCTAAATCAAGTGCGCAGTTTAATGCGGTTTGACCTCCCATGGTTGGTAATAAAACGTCTGGTTTTTCTTTTTCAATAATGCGAGCTACTTCCTGCCACCGAATGGGTTCTATATAAGTAGCATCGGCCATTTCCGGATCCGTCATAATGGTAGCCGGGTTAGAGTTAACCAAAATAACGCGACAACCTTCTTCACGTAATGCCTTACATGCTTGCGCACCGGAATAATCAAACTCACAGGCTTGACCGATTACGATAGGTCCTGCACCGATAATAAGTACACTATTTATGTCTTCACGTTTTGGCATTTTACATTTCTTATTTTAATTTTCTTTATACTTTTTAATATTATTTATAAACTGATCAAATAATGGTGATATATCATGAGGTCCCGGGCTTGCTTCCGGGTGCCCCTGGAAACTAAATGCAGGCTTATCCGTTCGTTCAATTCCTTGAATAGTTTTATCAAATAATGAGCGATGCGAAACCTTAACATTGTCTGGTAATGAATCCTCTGCAACAGCAAAACCGTGGTTTTGACTGGTAATCGCGACAGTAGATGTTTTTAAATCCAGTACTGGATGGTTGGCACCATGGTGTCCAAATTTCATTTTTTCTGTTTTTGCGCCACTGGCAAGTGATAACAATTGATGACCTAAGCATATCCCAAATACCGGAATATCGGTTTTTAAAATTTCTTTAATTGCAGTAATAGCATAGTCACATGGTTCAGGATCACCTGGACCATTCGATAAAAATATTCCATCCGGATTCATCGCAAGCACATCTTTAGCGGGTGTCGTTGCCGGAACAACAGTTAACTCGCAACTGCGTTCTGCTAATAATCGTAAAATATTATGTTTAACACCAAAATCATAAGCTACTACTTTATATTGTGGTGATTTATCTACTACATCAATATAACCATTATTTAAATCCCAACAACCAGCCGTCCACTTATAGCTGGTTTTAGTAGTAACTTCTTTGGCAAGATCCATTCCCTTTAAACCGGGGAAAGCTTTTGCAGCAGCAATTGCTGCGGCTTCATTAATATTATCACCTGCAACAATACAGCCGCTTTGTGCGCCTTTTTCTCGTAATAAACGTGTTAATTGTCGGGTATCAATATTGGCAATAGCAATAACATTGTTATCCAGTAAATATTGACCCAGGGTATACTCTGCACGCCAACTACTGGCAACGAATGGCAGATCACGTATAATCAACCCATTTGCAAAAACTTGGCTCGATTCAACATCTTCACTGTTTACTCCGACATTACCTATATGTGGATAGGTTAAGGTTACAAGTTGTTGTGCATAAGAAGGGTCGGTCAGAATTTCCTGATAACCGGTCATCGCGGTATTAAATACTACTTCTCCAGTAGTTAAACCTTCAATACCAATTGCCTTACCATGAAAAATGGTGCCATCCGCTAACGCAAGCAAGGCTGGTTTTGACATCTAAACTCCGCTAAAAGTATCTAAAAATTAATGATATATGTACAAAAACGGGAGACCAACTACTGGCATCTCCCGTTTTTTAGAATTTGGTAATAATAAATTGTGGCCCATTTAATGACACTAAATGAACGGATCAATTGTAACGAAACTGTAAGGTTTATGCTAGTTCTTTAAACCAAGAACATCCTGCATATCAAATAAACCTGTTTCATGTTGCACTAACCATGTCGCTGCTCTTATTGCACCATTGGCAAATGTCATTCGGCTCGAAGCCTTATGCGTAATTTCAATACGTTCACCAATGTCGGCAAACATAACAGTATGCTCTCCGACGATATCACCGGCGCGAATGGTTTGAAATCCAATGGTTTTTCTATCCCGCTCTCCGGTTTGACCCTGCCGACCGTATACCGCGCAATTTTTTAGATCACGACCAAGTGTATCGGCAATGACTTCACCCATGCGCAGTGCTGTCCCTGACGGTGCATCAACTTTATATCGATGATGCGCTTCGATTATTTCAATATCAACATCGTCGCCCAGTACTTTTGCAGTCATTTCTAATAATTTCAAACTTAAATTCACACCAACACTCATGTTTGGTGCAAATACAATTGCGATGTCTTTAGATGCATCTGCAATAGTTTGTTTTTGTTGTTCAGTAAAACCGGTGGTACCGATAATTATTTTTTTACCAGTCTTACGACATATTTCAATATTTTTCATCGTTACATCAGGAACTGTAAAATCGATTAAAATATCAAATTCCGATGTAACTTTTGATACGTCATCTACAATTTTTGAATTAAAAGATCCAAGTCCGGCTTGTTCACCCGCATCGGTTCCAATAAGAGAACTATCAACTCTATCAATTGCAACACCAAGTTGAGTTTGATCTGAATTCTGGCAAGCTTCAAGTAAAACACGACCCATTCTCCCAGCAGCACCTGTAATACCTAATTTAATCATTTTATTTTTATAATCCGTATCAAAAATTATGATTTCATATCTTCAAAAAACTTTTTTACACCGTCGAGCCATGATGATTCCTGAGGACTATGACTCATACTACTACCTTTAAGAGACTCATCTAACTGTTGCAATAATTCTTTTTGTTCTTTAGTTAAATTAACCGGTGTTTCAACAGTTATACGACACATTAAATCACCAACAGCATTACTTCGAACCGATTTAATACCTTTATTACGCAAGCGGAATAATTTATCGGTTTGTGTTTCAGCGGGAATTTTTAATTTAACGCGGCCATCAAGTGTTGGGACTTCAATTTCACCACCGAGTGCAGCTTTGGTGAGGCTAATAGGAGCATCACAATATAAATCACTACCATCACGTTTAAATATTTGATGGGGTTTTATATGCATTTGAACAAACAAATCACCAGCGGGACCACCATTTTCGCCACTTTCTCCTTCACCGGATAAACGAATACGATCGCCGGTATCAACTCCGGCAGGGACTTTAACTGACAATGTTTTTTCTTTTTTCTTCTGCCCGGTACCGCCACATGAAGTACAAGGATTTTTAATCATATTACCTTTACCATGACAACGTGGGCAGGTTTGTTGCAATGAGAAAAAGCCTTGTTGCATTCTCACTTGCCCCTGGCCACCACAGGTTGTACAAGTGACCGGTTTGGTTCCTTTTTTTGCTCCGCTGCCACTACAGGTGTTACAAACCACTTTAGTTGGAATTCGTATTTTTACTTCAGAGCCTTTAGCAGCATCTTCAAGTGATAGATCCAGATTGTATTGCAGATCGGCACCCCGATACATTTGACTACCGCCACCACCACCGCGGCTGCCACCAAAAATATCACCAAATACATCACCAAATACATCACTAAAGTTACCCGAACCACCAAAACCGCCAGCACCAGCTGCACTCGATGGATCGACACCGGCATGACCAAACTGATCATAGGCAGCCCGCTTTTGAGCATCGCTTAATATGTCGTAAGCTCCTTTGGTTTCCTTAAATTTTTCTTCGGCTGATTCAGGATCATCCTGATTTCGGTCAGGATGCAATTTCATTGCAGCGCGTTTAAATGCTTTTTTAATTTCAGCATCTGTTGCTGTTTTCGATACGTTCAGAATTTCGTAATAATCGCGTTTTGACATGGTTAATAACTTTTCTTTAATTCATTTAAACTAATAGTTAATACATATTTTATGCTATTTGCATATACAGCAACAGGCGCATCAACTAAATTGAGGCACCTGCTGCGTATTAAGAAATAATTTGCTGTTTAATTTATTTCTTATCGTCACTCACTTCTTCAAACTCTGCATCAACAACATCTTCTGCACCAGTACCAGCAGCATCCGCAGTCGATCCAGGAGCAGCTTCGCCACCTTCTGCAGCTTTCTCAGCATACAAGCGTTCAGCCATTTTACCGGAAGCCTCACCTAACGCTGTTGTTTTTGCTTCAATCGTTTCTTTATCATTACCTTTCAGTGCTTCTTCTAGCTCAGTAATCGCAGCTTCGATACTGGTCTTCTCATCAGCTTCTAATTTGTCACCTAATTCAGTCATCGATTTTTTAGAATTATGAATTAAAGAATCAGCCTGATTTCGAACATCAACCATTTCATGGAATTTTTTGTCTTCCTCTGCATGTGATTCAGCATCTGCTACCATTTTTTCAACTTCGGAGTCAGACAAACCACTTGATGCTTTAATGATAATTGACTGTTCTTTACCGGTCGCTTTGTCTTTGGCGGTAACATTTAATATACCATTAGCATCAATATCAAAATGCACTTCAATTTGTGGTGTGCCACGTGGTGCCGGTGGAATATCCGATAAATCAAATCGTCCCAGGGATTTATTGGCATCTGCCCGTTCACGTTCACCTTGTAATACATGCACGGTCACTGCTGCCTGATTATCATCTGCAGTTGAAAACACCTGGTTGGCCTTGGTAGGGATAGTGGTGTTTTTATCAATTAATTTTGTCATCACGCCACCCATAGTCTCAATACCGAGTGACAATGGTGTAACGTCAAGTAGTAACACATCTTTAACTTCACCTCCTAATACACCACCTTGAACCGATGCACCGAGTGCAACCGCTTCATCCGGGTTAACATCTTTACGAGGTTCTTTACCAAAGAAATCCTGAACAGCCTGTTGTACTTTAGGCATACGGGTCTGGCCACCAACGATAATAATGTCCTTGATTTCAGAGGCACTTAAACCGGCATCTTTTAACGCAACCTTACACGGTTCGATTGAACGTACAATTAAATCTTCAACCAGAGATTCCAATTTTGCGCGCGTTACTTTTATATTTAAATGTTTTGGGCCTGCCGCATCTGCAGTGATGTAAGGCAAATTCACATCAGTTTGCTCAGCAGACGATAATTCAATCTTGGCTTTTTCTGCAGCTTCTTTTAAACGTTGCATGGCCAGTGGATCACCTTTTAAATCGATACCTTGTTCTTTTTTCATTTCTTCAACAAGATAATCAATTAAACGCATGTCAAAATCTTCACCGCCCAGGAAAGTATCACCATTGGTTGATAATACTTCGATTTGATGTTCACCATCGATGTCGGCAATTTCAATAATTGAAATATCAAAAGTACCTCCACCTAAATCATATACTGCAACTGTGCGGTCACCTTCTTTTTTATCCATACCAAAAGCCAGAGCTGCAGCAGTTGGTTCATTAATAATTCTTTTAACTTCCAGACCGGCAATTTTACCGGCATCTTTAGTTGCCTGACGTTGTGAGTCATTAAAATAGGCCGGCACAGTGATAACAGCTTCGGTAACGTCTTCACCCAGATAATCTTCAGCGGTCTTCTTCATTTTCATTAACACGCGTGCAGATATTTCAGGTGGTGCCATTTTTTTACCATGTGCTTCTACCCAGGCATCACCATTATCCGCTTTGACAATTTTATAAGGCACCATGTCGATATCTTTTTGTACTTCTTTATCGGTAAACTTACGTCCGATTAAACGCTTAACTGCAAACAAAGTATTTTCAGGATTTGTTACTGCTTGTCGTTTAGCCGATTGACCAACCAGAACTTCTTCGCCAGTAAAGGCAATAATTGAAGGCGTAGTGCGATCACCTTCACTATTTTCAATTACTTTTGCAGCACCATTTTCCATTACCGCGACGCATGAATTTGTGGTTCCAAGATCAATTCCGATTATCTTACCCATTTTAACTGTCTCCAATTCTGTAAATAATATTTTTGTTACTAATTTCTTTCACTGATTATAAGATGGGGAAAATCCCCTCATTTTCAAGCTTTTTCGTCTATTTTTTTGCCAGGTTCTGAGCTTTTTGCTTTAGATACACTGACCATCGCTGGTCGAACCAGCCGATCGTTCAAGGTATAGCCTTTTTGCATGACCATTAATACGGTATTTGGCTTTACATCCTCTGACTCCTGCATCACCATCGCTTGATGAAGTTCCGGATTAAATGCTTCGTTTTCAGGGTTAATGGCTTCAATATCAAATTTATTGAATACATCCTGAAACATTTTCAAGGTCATTTCAGTGCCTTCATGCAACTTCACTAATTGCTCGTGATCATCCTTGCCAACCGTAGTTAGTCCTAATTCCAGGCTATCAATAACCGGGATAAGCTCACTCACAAATTTTTCCACAGCAAATTTGTGTGCATTCTCAACATCCAGTCTTGAGCGGCGACGCAGGTTTTCCATTTCCGCTTTTGTTCTAAGCATTTGATCCCAGTTGTCTTCGGCTTTTTTAGTCGCAGCATCCAGTAAAACCTGTAAATCCGGGGTGTCACTTTTTTGTTCTTGTTCGGTTGCCGCTTCAGCAGAATTTTCCTGTTCTTGTTCCTGTTTATGCTCTGCTGCGACATCCAGAATGTCTTTAGCAGTTTCTTCTGCTATCTCAGTACTGCTTGATTCTTTTTCCTGACTCATTTTCTCTCGCTATTTAATGATTAATTTCGGGCTCTTTTTGCTATTTGTAATATATAGCCTGTTATTCAGAACTCAAGGCGTTACTCAACAATTTTGCAGTAATATCAACTAATGGAATTACCCGATCATAGGCCATTCGCGTCGGTCCGATAACGCCTAACACACCTACAATGTCATCTGCGACACGATAAGGCGTGGTTACCACCGAGCATTCATCCAACGCCTGATGCCCGGATTCTTTACCAATAAAAATTTGCATTGATTCAGCATAAATAGACTGATCCAGCAAACTTAAAATATCCCGTTTGGTGTTAAAAGCATCAAATAACTGTTTTAATGAATTAACACTCGACATCTCAGCGTAATTCATTAAGTTGTTTTGTCCGGCGATAATACAGTCATCACCCTCTTCCTCTTTTACGAATGCTTGTGATGCCATATTAACTGCCGAGGTCATCATTTCATTCATATCAATTTGTGTTTGCTGTAACTCATTATACAATTCAACACGAATTTCATATAATTCTTTACCCGCAAATTTTTCATTTAGATAATTAGTGGCAAATTGTAACTCTGTTCGCGAGTAATTCCTGGTGGTGTTAATAATACGGTTTTGAACTTCACTATTATTACAGATAATAATAACCAGGACTCTATTATCTGATAATGGAATAAATTCCATTTGTTTAAAGCTGATATGCTCTCGACGTGGCACCATCACCACTCCAGCCATATTACTAATACCCGATAACAAGGTCGATGCACTTTCAACTAAAAGCGCCGGGTTTTCTTCTTTCGACAGTTCAGATTGTATCTGTTCTATCGCTTCACTGTTAAGCGGTTTCACTGTCAGCAGTGAATCCACAAACATCCGATAACCGGATGCTGTTGGTACTCGACCTGCCGATTTATGTGCCGAGGTTAAAAATCCATGGTCTTCCAAATCAGCCATGACATTTCGAATGGTTGCCGGACTCAAATTCAGATTTGAGTCATCTGCCAATTTTTGCGAGCCCACTGGTAGACCGTCACTGATATAACGTTCCACCAATGTTTTCATTAATAATTGAGCGCGATCTGAAAGTACTTCTTTTGATGACACGGCTATTAAACATCTCAATTGCGTAATTTATCTATTTTAGCACTCTAACTGCTTGAGTGCTAACCAGATCAGATAAAAAATGATGATTCTCTATGAACCTGACCTGTGCTAAGTTTGACGCCAGCATTTTCAATCAGTAAGGAGAACGTCGGTAAATGGCCTATGCGTTTAATAATATTGCATTAATCGGAAAATATCGTGACTCGGATGTCGATGAAACCTTGATGGCATTGAGTATTTTTCTGGACGAATTAGGCTGTGACCATGTTTTTGATGAAAGTAGTGCCGATGTAACCAGTAAACCACACTTAAAAACGGCCTCTCGAGCAGAAATTGGAGCGCACTGTGATTTGGCAATTATTGTCGGCGGTGATGGCTCATTACTCCATGCTGCTCGAAGTTTAGCCCGCTATGAAGTACCTTTAGTCGGTATTAATCGTGGCCGATTGGGCTTCTTAGTTGATATTTCACCACATGAAATGTTGCTTTGGTTACGCAATATCCTCAATGGTAAATATCAGGAAGAACAACGCATTTTACTCCGTGCAGTGACCCATCACGGTGATTCTCAAACCAGTGAAAGCTATGCATTTAACGATGTTGTTATCCATAAATGGCAAATGGCGCGAATGATTGAGACCGAGACTTTTATTGATGGAAGACTAGTGTCTAATTTGCGCTCAGACGGCCTCATTATCGCCACACCAACTGGCTCTTCGGCTTATGCGATGTCCAGTGGTGGTCCACTATTGTTCCCAACATTAAAAGCCATGGAAATTGTCCCGATTTGCCCGCATACCATGAGCTTCCGGCCATTGGTTATCGATGGTGACAGCACCATCGAGGTACGAGTAGCTGAAGTAAGCCAGGGGCATGCTCAAGTAACCTGTGATGGTCAGATTAACCTGGGGTTACTAGCTGGTGATACTGTTGAAATTACTCGAACGGAATATATGGTGCGATTAATTCATCCCTATGGTTATGACTACTTTGAATTATTACGTGCAAAATTAAATTGGGGTTGAAATTAACCCAGATTCAAATATTATCTATATTATTTATTAACACCGGAATTCAGTTACCCGATTAAATCGAATTATGCTAAACCACATTCA
This sequence comes from Thiohalomonadales bacterium, assembly GCA_048060815.1. Lineage (GTDB taxonomy): Bacteria > Pseudomonadota > Gammaproteobacteria > UBA6429 > Thiohalophilaceae > CAYQUC01. The sequence continues at coordinate 40,641 of JBGMQW010000005.1, forward strand.
AATTAAAAATTTTGCGATTGTCGAAAAACTCGAACTTGATTTTGAATCTGGTCTGAGTGTTTTAACCGGTGAAACAGGTGCGGGTAAATCAATTTTACTCGATGCGCTCGGTCTGGTTTTAGGTGATCGTGCAGATGCCAGTATTATTCGAATCGGTTGCGACCGGGCAGAAATCAGTGTCATTTTTGATGTGGAACATTGTCCTGTTGCTAAATTATGGTTACTGGAACACGAACTCGATAATGACCAAGAGTGCATTATCCGGCGCACAATAAATAGGGATAAACCATCAAAAGCCTATATCAATGGACAGCCTTCACCGATTCAATCGTTGAAACAGTTAGGTGAAATGCTGGTTGATCTTCATGGTCAACATGAACATCAATCATTATTACGCAAAGACATACAACGCCAATTAGTAGATGGTTTTGCGGGTAATAAGGAATTATTAAAAAATTTAAACCTGAGCTACCAACAATGGCATGTTCTTAAAAAAGAATATGAAACACTAAGTCAACAATCGCATGATCGAAATGCCCGACTGGAACTGTTACGTTTTCAGGTTAATGAATTAGAAAACCTCAATTTACAGGAAAATGAATTAGGAGAACTGGATACCGAACATCGTCGTCTAGCTAATAGCAGTTCACTATTACACAGTAGTGATAAAATTCTGGCGTTACTCGACGGCGATGAACAAATGTCGGCCAGTGCTTTATTACACCAAAGTATTGCAGAATTAGCTAATTTAACCGGGTTAGACAGCAGTTTAAACCCAAGCCTGGAATTCTTAAATAATGCATCATTACAGGTTAAAGAAACTATCACTGAATTACGTCATTATCAGGAAATTACTGAACTTGACCCACGTAGACTGGAATCGATAGAACAACGATTAGCTGATATTCATGCCATGTCGCGAAAACATCATATATCAACAAAAGATTTAACAGGCTTGTTACCGGAACTCACTACAGAGTTGGTTAATTTAGAACAATCTGATATTCGTCTTGGAAGTCTGGAACAAGATATTAATAATGCCACTAGTCATTATTTAAGTTACGCAAAAAAATTAACCAAGACCCGAAATACAGCTGCATCAAAATTATCAAAACAGGTAACCGAACGCATGCAACACCTCGGGATGGAAGGTGGACAGTTTGTAATTGTACTGCAAACCGACCCGCACCAGGTTTTTTCACCAACTGGCTTGGAGAAAATAGAATTTCAGGTAACCGCAAATCCCGGACAACCATTAAAATCATTAACGAAAGTTGTTTCCGGTGGTGAGTTATCAAGAATTAGTTTGGCCATTCAGGTTATAGCAGTTGAAGACGATTTAGTGCCTACACTAATTTTTGACGAAGTCGATGTTGGTATTGGTGGCCGTGTCGCAGAAATAGTCGGACGACAATTAAGGCAACTCGCCAACCACCGACAAGTGATATGCGTTACACATTTACCCCAGGTAGCAGCACTTGGTCATTTCCATTTGCAAGTTACTAAACAAAGCTCAAACACTAGCACCAGTAGTCAAATTCAACATTTGGATAAATCAGAACGAATAAACGAAATAGCCAGAATGCTCGGCGGTATCGATATCACCGAACAAACATTATCCCACGCCAAAGAAATGATCGAAAATGCTGAGGATGAGGATCAGGCAGTCGAAGTAGTTTAAAAATTAATTTTCGCAGTTTTTGCAAATACCATAAATATAAAGCGAGTGATCCG
>JBGMQW010000005.1:42474-43619 GCA_048060815.1 Thiohalomonadales bacterium
AAAAATTAATTTTCGCAGTTTTTGCAAATACCATAAATATAAAGCGAGTGATCCGTCATCGTAAAACCTTTCTGTTGTGCAATACTACGCTGGCGTTCTTCGATTAACTCATCCAGAAATTCTTCGACTTTGCCGCATTTCACACAGACTATATGATCATGATGTTGGCCTTGCTCAAGTTCAAAGACTGAGTGGCCTGAATCAAAATGGTGTCGCTTTACCAGATCGGCTGATTCAAATTGAGTTAATACACGATATACCGTTGCTAAGCCAATTTCTTCATCCGTTTCCAATAAAGCTTTATATACATCTTCAGCACTCATGTGCCGCATAGGATTAGACTCTAAAATCTCGAGAATCTTCAAACGCGGTAACGTTGCTTTCAGGCCTACTTTTTTTAAATCACTACTTTCCATCTGTTTTCACTTGATAAGATGCACATAACGTATGCATAAGGTATCATTCAACTTTTAAACTATTATACGCGATTTGGTTATTTAAATGCGAATTCTTCTCATTTGTATTACTAGTATTATTTTTGTGGGTATCAGCCTGTCAGCATGTACAATCTACAGGATTGATATTCAACAAGGAAATCTACTGGATCAAGATGCTGTTGAAAGACTAAAACTAGGCATGACCAAACAACAAGTTCAATTCATCCTGGGTAGTGCAATAATTAAAGATCCATTTCATCCCAATCGATGGGATTATGTACACACAATGCGTCCGGGGAATGGTGAAACGATACAACGAACCATTACGGTTATTTTCAAAGAAAATAAAATGGTAAAATTCGAAGATTCTGATGCAAAATACTTCATCGTAGAACCAACACCAGATGATAGTTAACATTTTTCTGTAAATCATTTAGTGCTTATTTAACACTAAACTTCTTTTTGATCTGATTTCACTTTGTCTTTTTTAGCTGCGCGTTTACGACGAGATTCTTTCGGATCGGCAATTAAAGGACGGTAAATTTCAATTCTATCATTTTCCAATAGCGTACTATCAAGTTTCTTTAATTTACCAAACACACCCACTTTATTGTTTTTCAAATCAATTTCCGGAAATTGTTCTAATACACCCGATAAATGAATCGCCTCTTCGATAGTAGTTTCTGGAGAAATTTTTTCGATTAAAAT
>JBGMQW010000006.1:0-39189 GCA_048060815.1 Thiohalomonadales bacterium
TTGCACATAATATGGTTACTGGCTCTTGTAGTGTCATTGTCGGCCAGTCATCCGGTTATGTTTATCCACCAACCGGAACTCATGTATCTGCTCTTAGCCATAAAAATCCAGGATGGGTTGCAGTATCAATGGTTGGAAATGTGAACGGACAAACTGTTTTAAATAATGAAATTATACTCGCTAATACCAATCCTGGTGGCTCAGTTTGCCGTGTAGCACATCACCGTAGCTGGGGAAAATTAGGTCCTCAAGGATATTGGGCGGAACCTCACGTTGTTATTAGCCCCAGTGCAACACGATTATTATTCGGTAGTGACTGGGGTGGTGGTTCTACAGTTGATGCGTATGTCGTTGAATTACCAGCTTATGTTCCATAACCCAACGGTATATTAAAAGACGAGTAACTAATTCGGTGTTACAAAAATAAAATACAATGAATTTCCGTCAAGCATTTTTTTTCCTTCCCAACGTCGAAAAACAATTTTGCCACCGGCATTCTTTGCCATTGCATCAACATTGTGAATAAACGAACCGTCGCGTTTTCTTACCTCGGATTTTTCAAGTTTACAATTATCAACATCGGGTGAAGCTATACTTGTTATCACCAGTAATTTACCAGTATGCTTCATTAATGTTTTAATTAATTCTCTTGCTTTATCTTCTTCAAGATAGATTAGTGTACCTGCACAAAAAATTATATCGTAAATATTATTTTCTAAAAAGTCGGTAAGTACTTCCATATCAAGACAGGTCAACTGTATTTTTGAATCATGTGCACGTAAATAGGAACTGCCTTCATCAATAGCATAAGCATCAATATCAACACCATGCAATACATCTGCAGTAGTAAAAATATTATCTTCCATATATTTAAGTAGATAACCCAATGAACTACCAATATCAAGCACTGATTCTATTTCATTTTGATAATCAATTTTCAGTTCCGTTAAGATTTGTTGCATATCTGAAAATAGTAATTTTCTAGACTCGTTAATATTTTTATCACCAAATCGTTGTTCTATTTCATACGTATCAGCATAACCAATATGATTCGACCATAAAAATTTATGATATTCATTAACGTTAATATCCGCCATATCACGCACGAGTTCCAAAGACCACCCTGCACGATGATCACTGGATATCCAGGATTGCTGACTTATATACTGAGCCAAAATTTTTCTTGCTCCAAGAGGAAGAATAATTCTAAAAATAGATTTACAACTTTGAACAATAGTATTACGCATCGACACTATCAAATCTCCACTAACTAAATCTTCTTATTTATCAATCGTTGGTTTCCAACTTAGACAATATACTGCAGCTAAAATGGTACCGTTATTCTATAATAAATATTATATAGAATAGATATCGTATTTGATCAAAGTTTATAATCACTAAAAATATGATACTAAATTGATCGAAATCAAATAGTAACTAATACCATGTAATAAACTAAAATTGTAGGCTATACTCAGCCACAGGCTTCTTCCCACTAGTTGCAATTATGACATAAATTAGTGTGCACATATACGCCAACTTGACACACTGCTGAACGCTGCAATCCGGTAGTGTATAAATTTATATTAATTCTAAATAGAGGTTGATATTCGATGAAATCGACCATAAAAAAAATAATTTGCCTATGCATACCCTTAGTAATACGTAAATGGATGGCTATCGGTATAAATCGCTATCCCTGGTTATCTGCCGATAAATGTGGGTGGTGGGCGACTCAGCTACTTATTGATTTTGCTCAAAAAGACATAAATAGCTATCACAAATTCTTGTGGCAAAACCATCTTTCTTATGCAGAATCGTATGAAGTCGACTTGCGTTTTGGTTATGACAACCTAAATGGTACCAGAAAAATATTCTTTTCTGAATTACAGAAAAATTTAAAAAAAACTGGTCTTTCGCCTAAAACTGATATTAAATCCGTTTTTGAGGTTGGTTGCTCCCTGGGATATTTATTACACTATATTGAAACCGATATTTTTCCAGCCGCAACACTTATAGAAGGGAATGATATTGATAAATATTCAATTCAGGAAGGAAAAAAATATCTATCTTCAGAAAATTCTAAAATTAAATTACTGCATGCTGATATGGAAAAACTGGATGCTGTTCTAGGTGTACAAAAATACGATATTGTTTTTGGTGCCGGTGTACTACTTTATTTAAAAGAAAATTCAGCAACTAAACTTGTTGCGGATATGTTAAAACATACGAATAAAATGTTATCGTTTACTGGTTTGGCTCATCCTAAAGTAGATAACTCAGAGCTTGAACATTCGGTTGTACGTAACCGTGATGGTGCCTGGATTCATAATATTGACAAAATGATTACAGAAGCTGGCGGTAAAATTGTAGCAAGACGTTGTGAAGGCGACAAAATTATTGATGGTAATACTATCTATTTTGTCTTTGCTGTTCCTGAGTAGACAAGAAAATTATTTCTTTGCATTTGGTAATTTTCGCATGCCTAATTTCTTCAATATCCAATAAATTATTTTTTTACCAAAACTCAATAAAATAACTAAAAATGGAACGGGATCACGCCAACTAAACCAGGCTCCTTCTTTGCAACGTTTGAATGATTTAAACCATTCTCCAATTGACATTGTTCCTTCTAGAAAATAATGAATACTTGAAATTACATCATAATCTTCAATTATCCAACGTCGGCCTTCATCAGGAATGACTGGTTCATCACTACGTTGATTAGTTAAATCCATATATTGGCTACGAATGACATCCATTCCGTTCTCTGCAACAAATATTCTGAATGCCTGGCCTACGCGTGGATTAATATCCAATACTTTATATTTACCGTCCCTAGGATCTAATCGATACCCGATATCTAAAATGCCAGTATAACCAATGTCTTTCATAAACTTAATTGTTAAATCAGCGACATCCTGATTCCATTTATTCTCACCTAAAGAAGCAGCGCCAACATGAATTGGATACTGTCTAACTTTATAACCGGTAAATGCAGCAAGACATTCAGATTTCGCATCAAAATAACCATTAAAAATATATACTTGATCGTCTCCACCCGGAATATATTCTTGCAACATTAAATTAGGTTCATTCGGATCTTCAAGCCATTTGTAATTTTCTAACAATTCTTCTTCATTATTAACAATAACCATTTTCTTACCGGTTCGCGCTTGAAGTTTGTCGCCATAAATTCCTTTAAGCATTAATGGAAATTTTCCTTCATTCTTACAATAATCTAGAACGTCATCTAAATTTTTAGGAAAAACCGTAACCGGAGTTGGAATATCATTTTCTAAAGCAATGGCATACATCCCTTCTTTACTAATAATACGCTTTATAAGCTCAGCACTATTAGGTGGAAAAATAAAATAGTCTTTTAATTTTTCAGCATATTCAGCAATGAATACTGCCATATTATCGGATGTTTGAATTAACAATGCCTTTTTTCCAATTTCTTTACCTATATTTAAAACGAATTCAAGGTATGCTTCTGGTTCCGATTCATTGTATTTTTTAATGTATTTTTTCTTACAATATTTAGAGGTTAATGCAGGTGACATTGAGTCAGCATCAGTTGAGTATATATCAACACCGTAGATCCCTAAACTTCTCATAATGGTAACTGCACCAATTTTGCTGGTGAGTATTACTACAGGTGTATCAGTATTGTTAATTTTCATTCAAAAAACCTTGTTATAAATTTATTCGATTTTATTTAGTAATATTACCAGCTACTACGGTTAGTTTGCCGTTAATTAATTGTGGAACAATATCAAGATCATCATGATGGTGTAGTACAAATTCAAGATCATGCATTTGACCAGAACGTTGAAGATAATCAGCACTTCGACCACCCCGCGCATCATCAAGTGTGGCTCCACTCCATCGCTTAATTAAATCACGAGTTCGATTTGTTTCCATTTCATAACCCGACTCAACTAATTTCTCAGCTACCCAGGCGCAACCCATTTGATCTTCTCGTCGAAATTCACCTCGAGTTCCTGCACCAAGAATTGCAACTTTATCGTGTAAACCAATTAAATATTTTGCCATAGCTGAAAAGTTACGTGCGCAAGATATATAAACAGCTTCCGTACCCGCACCAACCGAATTCATTAATAATCGTGTTCCGGATGAAGACAATAAAATGATAGGGCGTGAAATATCTGTAAAATCACCTGATGGAATTGCCGTTAATGCCATGGCCTGAACCGGACTATTAGTTAAATCAAACCCATAGGGTACATTACCACCCTGCTCACCCATTAGTAACGGTCTATCGAGCTTACTCGCTAACACAAATGCTTCATCCGTTGTTTGAACTGGATAAACATCTCTTCCTAAACTTAATGCGGTTGTTGCTGTGGTTGTAGCACGAATAACATCAATTGCAACAATAGCATATTCATTGCGATAATGTTCAGCACAAGCTGGTAAATAATCTATAACGACACTCGGCATGTTAATTAACTCCCAAAATTAAAATTTAATCATTGACCTTTTGGCCGCAAATTTTCATGCTGAAATGCATCTGAATGTAAACCACGACGATAAATTTCAACTCGTAAAAGTTCTTCCATTCGTACATTGCACAAGTGAACATCTGAGCCAAAATGGTTTAACATGGCGAACTGACTTGGTTTAGTTGGAGCTTCAAAAATTAATGCGTCAAAACCCAAGGCTTCGACTAACATATCCGCTCCGATAGTATCAAATGCCCCGGTATTCGAAAACAAACCAACATCTTTAGCACTTTCTCTCGCTTCAACAACAATTTGTTTAGCTCCAATATCAATCCACTCTTTAGCTTGATCAATAAGCTCTTTAATTACGTCAATAGTAAATGCACCACTGTGTTTTTCACCAATCTCAAATTGCACTTCCAGACCACGTTCATTAGCCATTCTCATAATATCTTTAGGTTTTTCTTTTAGCGGAATAAAACCTTCTCCTGCTTCAAATCGAGTAATACCAAGATCGGCAACAAGATCCAAAAATTCAGGTAATTTTCCATAATGACATGCCACTTCAAACGTACCACCACCCGTTACAGTAGGTACATTTAAACGATTAGCTGCATCAATTTTTTGTCTTGTGGAAATTTCATTAGCAACCTGCCAACAAGCCATCGATATTTTTAAAATGGAGATTAAATGACTACTCTGTTCAAGATGACTAATTAAAGTAGCCGGATCATAACCAGGATCAAATGGTGAAGTTTTCCCTGGTAAATCTGGAACGCCTATCGACGCTAAATAATCACGGGTGTGATGTTGTGGTTCGTTCTTTTTATTCATTAAACTCTCTCATAATTGTTATTTTGATTATTACAATAATCAATATGAGTCCATTCATTACTGCTCTAGTTTTATAAATAACATCATCCAGAAAAAGTGATGACTAAAAAAACTGTATCCTTGAAAATTAAACTGAAATTGGCGACTTAACATAGCTAATGAAATGAGTTGTTCAAATCATTACTTACTACATATGCTATCGACAAATTTTGGGGCTTCTTTACAAAATAGTATATTAATCTAATTCCACACAAATTACAATAAAATCAATATCTTAAGTTACACCATAATTGGTATGTTAACATAAAAATAGAATTCCTGAGGCAAAAATTGTACTCATTCTCATTAAATTTATGTGATTATCAACCTTCAGGACTAGCGAACAGCCGATCGATTACGACAGTCCCAACTCGATTTCCCTCTATTTTTATGCTTATTTTTAAATTGAGTAACAGCAGCATTAAAGCTTTGTTTATAATTATTTAATGTCACGTTGTGTACTGAAACGCCATATTTCACTGGCCCTCCATTTAAGATATTAGCTAATTGATCATTGGCCTCACGACTAAAATGATGGCCGTCATAATTATTATCGGTACGTTCTGTTAGCTTAGACGGTACTGAAAAATCATAAAATCGATCAAATTTTTGGGATATTTTATACATAGTTTCACTATAACTACTAAGTTCACCATCTTCGATTAATGGCAACATATCCCAGGCACTAATTGGTGCAACATAGCCTATAAATGCATCAGATTGTAAAATACGTTTTATTGACTCCAGATAATGAATATTAGTATCCGTGTACGGTAATCCAAAACCTTCCAAAGTAAAACACGATGGCGGATCATAATTTTTAGTGCCTGGTATAATTGCACCTACTAGCTCATCAGTATAATAACGATGTTGTGGTGGTTTGTGTAACAAGGTTCTAATTGAAAAATTTAATGCACTAAAGGTTAAATAAGTTTTAAAACTTTTGGGTGGCAACTCTAATTTAGTAACAAATTCAGGAACAATCACCTTATGTTTAACTCTAGAATAAAATCGGGCATCCACACCGATAATAGTCAATTTAGGTTTATTTCCAAATTTTCGAATATATTTTGAATAAGCAATAAATTCCTCTGGATTACCGTCTGAAAATGAAAAATTAAAACACTTAAAACCTGATATTTTTTTAGCGTCTAACAGTGTTACACGAGAACTGCCTAAAATAATGCAATTATAATTTTTGGTATTTTTAATATATTCATTTACTTTTGAAAAACGTTCATTATAGGAATAATTTTCTGGAAATAATTTATTCCCACCAAAATACCATAGAGGGTCGAGAAAATAGTTAAACACATAGATAAAAGTTAATGACAGTAAAATTAACACTGTAGTTATAATTAAATATTTATTGTGTTTATCATTCATAACATCAACTAAAATTGAAAATACAAAAATTCAGAAACATGACTCAAACTTAAAAAAGAGAGTACAAACAACCCTGAAATAAATATAGAAAAAATAACCGTTGGCTTCCAAAATATTAACCTGCTTATATTACCTGATGATTTTCCGCTAAACATGATATTTTTTTCTTCAAAATCATACGCCGGTTGAAAATTTGACATTAATTGCTGTGTATTAGGCAATATTAACAACAATACTAAAATCACAAATAAAAAACCCAAATAAACGATTTCTTGAAAAGGAATATCATATCGACTAAAACTAAAACCGATATACTGTAGAAACTGTGCTATATCGCCTGCTTTCTCAATAACTCCATAGGGTAGATTTAACAAACCACTATAGATTTCCATAGCACCGCTAAATGTCTCTGCCCGAAACAATACCCAGGCTAAAGATACAAAAACAAAGGTTACGAGTTGGGATAGTAATATTGACCACCATTTCTCCAATGAACGAGCCCATATTTTTTTCCACAGATGATTTATAATAATATAAATTCCATGTAACGCACCCCAGGCAACAAAGGTCCATGCTGCGCCATGCCATAAACCACCTATTGTCATTGTTAACATTAAATTAACATAACGTCGACTTGGTCCCTTTCGATTACCACCTAATGGTAGATAGAGGTAGTCACGCAAAAAAACTGACAATGTCATATGCCAACGCTTCCAAAAGTCGATAATATTTTTCGCTTTATAAGGAGAAAAAAAGTTAAGTGGCAATTTAACTCCAAACAATCGTGCCAAACCAATAGCCATATCAGAATAACCAGAAAAATCAAAGTATAGTTGCAATGAATATGCTAACACTGCTGAGCTTGCCTGAAAAAAATTAACAGTATTACCTGCATCAGCAGCATCAAAAACAGGTGTCGCTATAAGTGCCAGGTTATCTGCTATTATCACCTTCTTAAACAGGCCGATAACAAATATTGATATTCCAATTGATATATTATCAAGTGCTGGCTTGTACGTAGCATCATTCGAAAACTGCGGTAACATTTGTTTATGATGTACAATTGGGCCGGCAATTAATTGTGGGAAAAACACCACAAATAATGAATAATGAAGTAAATTATGTTCGCTGGTTTTATTGCTAGCGGTATCCACCAAATAAGCTATTTGTTGAAAGGTAAAAAATGAGATGCCAATCGGTAGAATTACATTATAAAAACCCCAATCTAAATCAATCGCAGCGTTTATTGTCGTAATGAAAAAATTACTGTACTTAAAATATGACAACAACAATAAATTAAACAATATGCCCAAACATAAAAAATAAAATGCATATTTTGAGTCATTGTTACTATTATATCTTGTTATTTTCAAACCAATAAAATAATTCATAAGAATAGAACCAGAAATCAGAATTAAATAAACCGGATTCCACCATCCATAATAAAATAATGAGGACACAACAAGCCATAAAATTGCATATTTTTTTGACTGTAATCTACCTAACAGAAAAAAGATAACAACTGTTAGCGGAATGAAAATCAATATGAATTCATAGGAATTAAATAGCATGCATGACTGTTAATTTAATTAAAATTACATGGTAAGATTATAAGTTATAACTATTGACTAAAAATATATTTTAACACTGACTCACCTATTGGTAAAATTTTGTCTTTTTCGGCAACAAGAACATGATGATGTAAACCAGGAGTTGTGTTTATTTCATTTATAACGCCATTTGATTTCTCTAATGGAATAGTTATATCTTTTGCAATCACATCTATACCACCCAACTTTATACCAAGCTGAGTGACGATTTTTTTACCCATCAAAATCAAAGATGGATCGACATCATCCCTTACAACATGATTTTCAAAACAACTATTTTGATTAACTACTGTTTTAACAATAATAGCTACATCTTTGTCTGGAACTGAATTAGTACTCAAACCCTGTTCTTTTAATTTTAATTTACATTCCAAATCAATAATTAGTGGATGAAATGTTAAAATACGATCTGAATTAATCCGTTTAGTATTTTCATTCTTTATTAACTGCTTAATAGTACTTATTCCATCCCCGACAACTACAGGTGGATCGCGTCTTATCGCATCTGTAAATTCACCATTGATATACAATAATCTAAAAGAATCACCAGCTATTTGTTCCTCAATTACTATTTTATTACAAAACGATGCTGCTAACGATGATGCTTTAGACAACTTTTTACTGGTATTAATTTTAGTTGTAACACCTCGCCCTGCACCAGTGCCGCTTGCTGGTTTAACTACGGCATTACCACCTAAGTCTTCAAGGAACTTGAATGCTTTATCAACATCCTGGATTTCATATTCTAAAAATTTAGGCACTGGAAATCCCTGATCTTGCAACACGCGCAACACAAAAGGCTTATTCCCAACCAGATTTAAAGTAACATGATCATCTAACATAACTTTATAATTATTAACATAGGTGGCTTTATTGTTTTTCTCAATTTTTCGGTAACCATAACCAACATCTGATATGCTTGCAGAAATATTGTTAACAGCTTTATCCCAGTATTCTTTATAAAACTCTTTCTCAAAACCAGAATAACTTTTAAATAGCTTTCTATTTTTAAATCCATTATAAGGAGTAATGCAAATTATAATTTTTTGTATTGTAAATATAATATTCCTAACTATTTTAAACATATTTTTCTCTAGGGGTTTTTATTTAAAATGTCGATATAAACATTTTGCAGTGATTCAATTATAGGTACAATATTAAACTTATCCACCACGGTTGCAGCAGCATTAACTTCCAAAGTATTTTTAAGTGTATGGTCCTGATACAGATTTATAATTAATTGTGCCAACTTATCAGAATCCCCCGCATGAAAAACAAGACCATTTTTCTTATTCTCAATCACTTCAGGATTACCTCCAACATTAGTTACAATTGTTGCTTTAGCCATTGCAATGGACTGCAAAACAGTATTAGACATGCCTTCAGTATCGGAACATAACACGGATACATCAAACGCCTTTAGTACCGAGATAACATCTGTTAATTTACCCGTCAATAAAAATTGTTCATTTACACCATACTTATCAAGCAAGTGTTTAATATTTTTTAATACTGTTTTAGAACCATCCCCAACAATCATAAATTTTGCATTAGGTATTTTTTTTATTACTTGAACAGCAGCACGAATAAATACATCGTGTCGCTTTTCGGGGCGTAAGGCTGCTAGCAGTCCTATTACAAAATCATTATCATTAAGAGAAAATTTATCTCTACTGGAATCTCTATCAACTACATCTGCATTATACATTTCAACGTCAATACCATTATATATAGTTATAATTTTATCAGGATTAACACCTTCATTTTTAATCGACTGTAAGCGAACTTCTGAACTCACTGCGATTATTTTATCAGTAACAACATTCATAACTTTGTAAAGCCACCAATGGTGAGATTGATGCCAGTATCCAGTATCACGACGAGTAGTAATAAGCTTAAATTTCTTACCGGGTAACCAGGAAATAATGCTTGCCATTAAGTTGGGATTAAACATATAAGATTGAAGGATATCTGTGTTACTTGCTTTAATAAAATTTTTCAATCTGATTACTGTTGCAATAGTTCTAATAGGATTCATTAAATTCTCTAAATTGCATACAATCGCAGTAACAGGTAATTTCTCTAGCAACTCAAACTGGGTTCCCGCACGCCTTAAACAAATCACATTCACATTAAATTCATCGTAATTAATATTATTCAACACACTAATTAAATGTGTTTGCGCACCAGCCCACCCAATCATATCGATTAAATATGTCACATTTATTTTATTATCGCTCATACAAACGCTACCATTAATTTTTTCCTGCAATCCAGTACCATATATACCCAATAATTTCATGAAACCCTGCAGAACTCTTATCTAGAGCACTAATTTGGGGTATTATTGAAGCAGGAAATGATGTATCTATATATTTACTATTAACCGGATATCGACAAGGCTCAATCCCTTGTTTTAAAAATGTACTACCAGCTCGTTTCATATGTATTGCAGAAGTAACTAACCAATACTTATCAATTTTTTTATCTCTCATAATTTTTGTTACATTTACAGCGCTGAAAAACGTGGTTTTAGAGTCTCGATCTATTATTACGGTTCCGCTAAACCCAATATCATAAATTAATTTTTTCATTAAATGAGCTTCGGTAAATCGGCCACCATATCCTCCTGAGACAATAATAGTTTTAATACTCAATCGCTTCGCCAAATTTAAACCCGACAATGTTCTTCGGTAGCTCGCTTCTTTTAAACGCCATATTTCATCAAGCGAATTTGGATCGCCCGTAATACCGCCACTTAAGATTACAATAATATCAATACTTCTGGTATCACACTGTTCATCAACTTTATTAATTTCGACTAAAGAAACTAAATAATTTGCACCTAAGGGAGTAGCAACTAATATATAAAAACCAATAAGTGCATATACTATTTTTATTGTATATTTCACATTCAACTTATGCGCTATTGCTATTGTGAACAGACCTATTGCGATAAACATCAAAGGTTCAAAAAACAATGAAACCCATTCCATGATTAAAGCTATTATTTTTTACCGGAAAGGGTTAAATCAATTAAATAATCACTAACAGCTTCGGTATTTTTCCAATTACTCGCAAATATTATTTTATTACCGGAACGATTAGTAACTGCCTGTTGTTCTGCAAAGTACCCCGATCCTTTTCGTTGACTGCGATGATGGGCAACACGACGGACTTCACCAGAACCATCTAACTTAACCCAAAATATTTCAAAATCGTGGTTTGGATATCTGTTATCTGGTCCTTGTGTTGAAATTAAAGCCCAACCAGGTTTATCGAGATTTCGACAAGATACATGTGGTGTACTACGCCATCCAATACGAGTAACAATTTCAATTCTTCCAGTTTTCAAATTGACTTTATTAATATTTCTGTTACTGTCAATTTCATAATCTGCACCATCAAATACCAAATATTCAGTTCCCTTCTCACCTAAACATAGATCACCATGACCAAATGTCCCTTTAGGTAAATTATGAATCAGGTTCATTTTAATATCATATATTCTCGATCGATACTTCCCCATAGCAACTACATATTTACCACTTGGAGAAACACTAACCCAATCACTAGCGACGTATTTTGAAACAGGCTCCTTTTTACTAATAGTGTTATTTAAAACGTCGTATACAAAAATTTCATTTAATTTTCCTTGTGTACCTATCAAAGCATAATACCTTCCCTCTTTGTCCATATTGCCTTCCAACTTACCTCTAATCCATTTATATTCACTAAAATCTTTTAACAAAGTTCGAGAATTTGTTTTAACATTATATACAAACATGCCTCTTGGCTTTTTTCTTTGACTCATCCTAGCCATATAATAAAATTTATCTGGATCGGTAGGATGCCACTGAATCTCAGGTTCACTTGACCATAAGATTAGCTTTTGAATAGGTTCCCATTTCTTTGCATCATAAAGCCACTTACTGCCGTTACTAGCGAACATAACCGCCAAAGATTCATCAGCATTAAAAGGATTAGCCTTTGAATAATAATGGCGTATTCGAGAAACTCGAGACACCTGAGATGGATCGGTAATTCTGGTAATGACTGTTTTGAAAACCGGATCGATATATGACTCATGTAATCCTGGTTTCTCAATATCAGGGACGCGAATAAAATCATGCCCTTGTTTTAATTTTAGAAACAAATCATCACTTGAATTTGCGACAACATTAAACAGCAATAACGATACAATTAACAATGCACTTGTTATTTTTTTCGCCAATATATATTTCATAAATATTTCTCTTCTATAAATAATTCAAATAAATCGCTTTATCTCCAGAAACCCATTGTTTCCTGGAAAAAAGATCTTCTACTCGTTGACGTGAGTTTAGTCCGAACTGCTTAAAGGTGTCATCTACCATAATCTTATTCATACACCCAGCCAAATTATCAACATTAGCTGCTTCAAATAGATAACCAGTATTATTTTCGTCAACCACTTCTGGGCAGCCACCAATTCGAGGAGCAATAACTGCCTTACCGGCTGCCATGGCTTCTCGTGCAGCCAATGGAAAAGACTCTCGGGTTGAAGATAATACAAACACATCAAAAATTGATAAATGTTCAGCCACATTTCGCTTCAAACCTGTAAAAATAACTGAATCATTTAAATCAAGTTTACTCGCAATTTCTTTTGTCTCTTCTAATAACGGACCATCACCTACCACCAATAGTCTGGCTGCATTGTTTTCTTTGTATACTTTTGAAAATGCCTGTAATAAATACTGGTGACCCTTTTCTTCTGACAAACGAGCAACAATGCCAAATATAGCATGTATACTTTTATCAAGACCATATTCTTGTAACAATTCAGCACTTGGCTCCATGGGCAAAAATTTATCAGTATCGATTCCACTATGTATAACACTGCTTTTTGTAGCTTTCAAACCACTAGCAATGAGTCTATTACGCTCATAATGTGATTCAAAAATTACATAATCAGAACATATATTTAATATAATCCCACCATATTTAAAATGCATTGGGTTATGGATATTATGGATAGTTGTAATAATAGCTATTTTTTTATTTGTTTTTTCTACTTTATAGAAAAAAGGAATCAATCTCAGACAAATAAAACTTGCGATAGTTGAACGTACTGATTGGGGTGCGAGCACTTCAATACCTTCTTGCTTGATAAATTTTCGCAGTTCAAAACCCACTTTCAACATTCCAAATAAGCCTTTAAATTGAAAATCAAGATTTACAAATTTTGCACCACGGGATTTTAATTCATCAAGCATTACTCCAGGAGTTGAAGCCACATAAACAACATCACCTTCTTTTACCAAATCTTTTGACAGTGCCAACATATCTGATTGCACCCCTCCAACTCCAAAAGGTTCAGTTAATAAATACATTAATTTCATTACAACTCCAAGTTATTAATCTAATGTTTTGAATGCCATTTTCTTAAATTCTAGCTTTCGTTTTTGATGTAAAACTTTATGCATCCAATCAAACGCCCCATTTAATTTTAGATTTAAATCTTTCTCAGTATCTTTTTGAGTGATTTCCGTCCTGTTTATTTCATACAATGAAATAGTATTTCGATTCTTACCAGGACTAACTGTTACTGCAGATTCGTAGCCAGCTTGTTTTATATATTCAAGTTCTCTATTACCGTAGTCACCAGAAGGATAACAAAAATGGTTAATCGTTAAATTCAGATTTTCTTCAATAATCTCTTTGCTCTTTTTAATTTCTTTTTCTGCCATCACGTTATTTATTCGTGACAAATAGGGATGTGTTACAGTATGTGAACCAATTAGTATATTTCCACATTCATTCAAAGCTCGAACTTCATCCCAATCCAGGTGTAGCCGATTTTGTTCTGTTTTGTAACGTGAATGACTTTTAGTTTGATCACAAAATTCCGTCGTCACAAAAATTGTTGCCGGAAGATTATATTTATTCAATACCGGTAAAGCATTTTCTAGATTATCCAAATAACCATCATCAAACGTAATCACAACACTATTAGAATTAGAGCTATCGCTCAGTAACGAATTAACCGCTACATCTAAAGAAATGACATTAAAATTGTTTGATAAATAACGCATTTGCTTCTCAAAAATACTTGGACTAACCGTCAATTGGTCATAAGTTAAACTATCAGTTACACGATGATACATTAACACTCTAATACCAGGCCTAATAAATTGTCCAAGATACGAAAACGGGTAACATACTCGAGGGAAAGCTTTCCTAATTAATGTTTTCATTAAGCCTGCCCCAAAACAGTCTGATAAAGTAATTCGTATTTTTCAGATGCATTTTTTGCACTGTAATTTTCAATCACAGTTTTTTTAGCTTCATTACCAAACGCAGACCGCAATTCTTTATCATTTATTAATTTAACCATTTTGTTCGCGAGTTCAACATCATCGCTTTTATCAATCAAAAATCCATTAACACCATTTTCTATAACATCCGGTATACCACCAACGCGAGTAGCAATCACTGGCATACTCATCGCCATGGCCTCAAGCAGTGCCATCGGGAGACCTTCCCAGTGTGACGGCATAATAAATATATCTGTTTTTGCTAAAATTTCCGGGATGTCTGTTCGTTGCCCCATTAAAGTAACATTCTCATTAATATTGCTTTCAATACAATTAGTAATGATTTGATCTTTCAATTCACCCTCACCAACTAGAAATACATGAAACTTGGTATTACCGGCTTTAATATGAGTAATTGCTTTAATTAAGTCTAAATGACCTTTAGCTGGATGAAGCCTTCCTATTACTACCATTTTAGTTATATCTGAAGCTAAAGAATCTATTTCCCTAATTGTAGTCAATTTAACAGCCTCAAAACGGTTAAAATCAATTCCATTTGATATAATTTCGATGCGTTTGCGAGAAATTTTAAATGATGCAATCAATACATTCGCAACTTCTTCTGAACAAGCAACCACTCTATCGGTTATTAAGGACAAAACCTGATCAACAAAACGATGTATAGTTCCCTTCCAGGTGTTAGTACTATGCACTGTAGTTATAATACAAGGCACTCTGGTAATTGATGCTGCAAGGCGTCCCCAGGTGTCTGCCGTGAATAAATGAGTGTGTACAACAGAGGGTTTATGTTTTATAAACCAGAAAATAAGTTTAAACAACACACTAAAATCAAATTTACTACTTTTATTAAATATGGTAACTGGAACGCTGATTTGTGATAACTCCTCCTCAAGAGCACCGCCTTCTACAAGGCTCAACACAGCGAACCGAAAATTTTCAGTTCGATTTTTAAGAA
Organism: Thiohalomonadales bacterium; assembly: GCA_048060815.1. Taxonomy (GTDB): domain Bacteria; phylum Pseudomonadota; class Gammaproteobacteria; order UBA6429; family Thiohalophilaceae; genus CAYQUC01. The sequence continues at coordinate 15,614 of JBGMQW010000006.1, forward strand.
TATCAACCATCAAACGTTCAGCTCCATCAGGAGGCAATCGATCAATAATATGAACAACTAAAGGTAATTTATTTTTGTTATTACTATTTACCATAAATATTTAACTTACAGCTTCATCATTGTCTATTTCATCAACTAAACGAGATACAATTGCTAAATATATCCATACATAACCACAAACATCAATACCTATCATTCTTGAACCAAACATATTAACGACTACAATCCCGGCAACCATAGTTGCGCCACCCAAACCGATTGCTTTTGTAAATTTGTCAGGATGATTCAAAAAAATATATGAGCTAGTTTTATAAAAACGATATAGTATAAAAAGAAATAACAACAATGCCGGAATACCCATTTGTGAACTTATCCATAGGTACATATTGTGAGTATCACCTTCTCTAACATCAACCTCAGTGTAGTTTCCTTTTAATCGATTAAAATTTTTAAAGCCTTTTCCAAAAATTGGGCTTTCAAATGACATAGTTACTGCTGCCTTCCACAAGATTAAACGGGTTTCTGAACTGGCATCTAGTTTTTCTTCTTTTAGCTCAGCAGTTTCATTTATCCCAAAACGATCTTTAAGTGAAGTAGGTATTAATTGAGGAAATATAATTACAGTAAAAACACCAATTACAACTGATGCAATAACGAATTTTTTTCCTTTAACAAAACTACCAACAAAAATTGAAGCTCCAAGAGCAAGTAGTGCTCCACGAGAAAATGTTGATAACAAAACTTTTAGAGTTATCAAAAAATATGGTGTCAAAAGCCATGCCTTCCAACTTTTAAAATAGGTTAATACAATCGCCAAAAAAGGTGCCGAATTATAGACCAGGAAGGCACCATAATCATTTGGCTGAAGTTGAGGTCCTAACACACGAGATTTTTCTATGGATGCTCGACCCATTTTATCTATTGTTTCTTGAACACCAAAAGCAAGTGCAACAAGTGTTCCTAACATTAAATAAATAACAACTCTTCGTGCCATACCTCCATCTTTAATCAAGTTTACAAAAATAAAAAATATTATAAATTGTTCAACCCATCCTTTAACTTGCGGCAAAATATCATCCAGTAAATACGACACACCGCCATCACTAAGCATTAAAGTAAAAACAGAGAAGCTGCTTAAAAATGCAAATATCATAACCAATTTCGTGTTTGGGTAACGAGTGAAAATCGGTCGCTCATATTTTGCAGAAATTGAGATCAAAGATATGATTAACATCAAAATAAGTATATTTGTACCATTTATTCCAGGAGCAATAGGTATTACAATTTGCTTACTCAATGGTATATATAATATAAAAGCAGCCATCAAAAATTCAGGATTACTAAAACTTTTTGTAAACATCACCAAACCTAAAGATCCAGCAATCCCATACAAAGCCCATTTAGGTAAAGGTATCCCAAATCCCACCACCGTACCTAACACAATGCCAGGAATAGCAATAAATAACAGTGTTGACTTGAGCAAACCATTTTCCGACCAAAAAGGTTCAGTCACAGTTAATGTCTCATTTTTAGTAATATCAGGATTCAATTAAGTCTCCGCCGCTTATAAATAAAATGATAAACGCTATTACCAATAATTTTTTTAATCGCATATTTAACAATATAAATTGCAATACGTTTTTTAATTACAACGAAGCTGCCCTTTGACAATTTTAAGAATTCATCTAATGATGTCGTACACCTCATCGCCAAGCGTTTAACTACATGGTTCTTAGCGCAATCATTAAACAAATTCAACCCTTCATTTGAAGTGAAAAAATACTCATACCCAATATTCAAACCATTCTCGATTTCTCGTTTCAAATACCGTCCACCGGGAAATGAAATTAAGTTAACAGTTGAAGTTAATTCAGATTCAATTGTCAATTTAGAATTTAATAGTTCATCATGTGCCTCTTCCGGATTTAGATCTGAAATAAACTTGTGCGTTTTACCATGCGATTGAATACTCATACCATTATCAGACATTTCTTTTAATTGACACCAACTACAAAAATCTTTTCGTTCCTTAATTAATTCAGATGTAACAAAAAAAATTCCAGACATATTGCGTTTCACTAACTCTGGGTATGCATAACGATAAAAGCTAACATGGCCATCATCAAAAGTAAGTAATACTGAATTACCTTTAATACAATCAACTGGGGTATCATTAAATATTTCAGGATCTAATACAGCTATATTATTCTTAACCAATGAATTTAACTGTTGCTGGAAATTATCTAGTGAAATAGCGTATGGTCTATCCTCTTCAGGAAGATCATTTAATTCTTCATCATTTCTATATATGGAATGGTACATTAGCGCAGAAAATATCATGACGTTTTATCCCACTGCACTTTAACTTTCCCATTCAAAAACTGCTTTAGTGCCATAACAGCTGAGACATTTAACCCGATAAAAACAACGATGATACTAATAAATTTTATATTTCTTAATTTTTTTGATACCCCGCCTAAATATCCTACTAAATAAAATAACACCTGCCCCCCAAACATAACAATATAAAACACTTCATTTGCAACATACGAACTAATTAACGTAGCGAGCATTGCATAAGGTACTAGTAACCTAAACACCTTATGTGATAAAAATTGAAAAATAATTGGGTTTTCCCAAGGGATAAACAACCATTTATTCCATACGAATGATTGAAAATTACCTGTTAAGGTTCTTATCTTACGATTTTTTTCACCAACAATATCTTCTTGCGAAGCATCATAAATTTTAGCCTGCGATTCCAAGACCACTCGTAATTTTTTTTTCAGGATATGCATTGGTACTTCAAAATCATCTAATAGTGTATCTTTTCGCAATTGATGATAATTTTTAGTATGTATTGCATACAGAGCACCCGTTACGCCTGCAGTTGAATTAAAACGACTTTCTGATTTCCTGATCCATTTCTCATACAACCAATACAAGCCTACATTTTTTCCAACATTTGATGCGGACTCTTGATGACATAATTCACCACTAACTGCTCCAATCTTTGGCGACACCAACCTTTTCACGAGATATTTTAAAGCTTTGCTATCAAGTGTTTGTCTAATATCGGTAAAAACTACTATCTCTGTTGTAATTTTCTCTACTGCCAGATTTAATGCTGTAGGTTTACCCTGCCTTTCTTTGTAAGAAATAAAAATTATACGGTCATCCGTAGAATAAAATTCCTCAGTTCCATCATCTGAGCCATCTGATACCAGTACAATTGTTAATTTATCAGAGGGATAATCAAGTGATAATAAATTTTCAATTTTTTTATTAATATTGTTCTTTTCATTATAAACGGGTATTACAATTGATATTTCTGGCCAGGTAAATTCATCATTGATATCAACCGATGTGATTTTTCGTGTACGTGACAACAGCCATATTAATATTGGATAACCAAAATATGTGTAAACAATAAAAGCGAGCGAACTCCAAAATATGTAAACACTCATTATTTACATCCTGCAGTAGATAACAACCAAACAAAGTCTTCAATATTATTTGCCCCAGTTGGTACTCTCTTAATTTCCATTAGATTTGTATCAATATCGTTTAAACCCTCATTTGTTGTATATGCAAGTTCATAACCGTATTTTTTCAATAAATCAATACACAAATCATTATAATCTACTGTCGTACCATTCGGATAAGCAAATGATTTTGGGTATATACCTGTTTCAGTATATATTCGATCTCTGCATAAACTAATCTCAGCTTCAAGATCATTTTTTGAAACTCTGGACATAATGGGGTGTGTATGTGTGTGTCCTCCGTAACTAACAACATTTAATGAATCTCTAACTTCATCCCAGGTTAGCATTTGTCTTTCCACTTTACCCTTTAATTCAACATTAAATAATTTTTCTAGCTCTTTCAAATAATTGACACGATTCAGGTTATCGATATTTTTCAAATAAGACTTAATATTATTTAATAGTTCCTTTTTGTTTTTGCTACTATCCAGCTCAAAAACTTCACTACTCCAGGGTAGTGTTATTCTTTTAACATGAGTTAAACTAATTAAATAATTAAGCCTATCAGTCCAGATAAACCCACCTTCATCAGGTGGTTGTGTAGCTAAAAAAACTAACGCGGGCAATGACAATTTTTTTAACACCGGATACGCATATTTATAACAACATCGATATCCATCATCAAAAGTGATGAGCACATTAGGTTTGTATTTTTTGTTATTGTGAACACTATTTTTAAAATCATCAGGATGAATCACGTTACAATTATTTTTAATCCAGACCATTTGTTCAGTAAACTTTTCAACTTCAAACCCAGGAATAATGCCATGCTCATCACCTATTCGGTGATACATTAAAACAATAACGCCATCAGAACGAAAAAAACGTCCCACCGAATTCCAGATAAAAGGAAATGAATATATTCTTTTTATAATCTGCTTTATCACTTTAATCATATCGATTTACTTCGACTAAATTTTAAAACTATATCCTGTGCTATTTTTTTTGCCGTTTTATCTAACATAACAGCCAATACAACATAAAATACTATTCCCGCACAGATTTGTACAAATAAGGTTACTATCGAATTTACTACGTTTATTTGAATAAGCATAAAATACATCAATACCGATACCAGGCTAAATTTAAAAACAGTTAACCAAGGTATTGAAATATGAAATTTTCTTGAAGATACTATTTTATTACTAATTGCAAATCCTGTATAACTTATCAACGTTGCAATTGCAGCACCTTCAAGGCCAAATCGAGGAATTAAAATAATATTCAGGATAATATTAAATATGGCACTAATCAGCATTAAAAGCATTAATATTTTAGTTTGTTTATGAATGTATAAACCTGCTCCAAACATAACCGCACTACCATTAATTACCATACCAGCTATTACATAAGGAATAATCACAGCACCGGCAGAAAATTTTTCAGTTGCTAAAATAGTTAACAATGTAGGACCAACAACTGAAATTCCAGCCAACACAGGTAATGCAACCATAATGTAAAAATGCAAGGATTTTTCAATAAATTGTCGAGTTGGCTCCTCTCCTTCTTCAGACCAGATTTTAAGATAAATTGGTGGTAAAGCCTGATATAAAGACATAATCACGATTATCCTGACATAATCACTCAAATTATAGGCTGCAGCATAAGCACCCAAAGATTCGGCACCCATCATCCATTGAATTAAATATCTATCACCAGTGTTATGCAGAACCCATGCTAATTCATGACCCACTAAAGGAATCCCAAAAATCAACATTGCTTTTAACAATTCAGGAGAAAATAACTTTAGTTTTAAAGTTCGATTTTTAAGTAACAAATATCCTAAAATTATGACTGAAACTAACTCAACTATTATTGTTGCTATATACAGTCCAGCCAAAGTATTCGATATGTAAAATAGTGTAACTACTACGAGCACTAATGAGGCATACCTTCTTATAACCCGATATGTGCTTAACAACCGACTTTTCTGTCTAGCTCGGAAAATATTAGAAAAAGCACTATCCATAACTCTGATGAGTACTAACAACGCTGTAACCATAAATAAACTACGTAATTTCTCATCGTTCCAAAAATTAGCCGGAATAAAATAAACAATTACAAGCCACAAAAACATTATTACCAACCCTATTACCAACATTCCTAAAATGATTGTTGTGTAATATTTTTCCAAATTCCAACCATCCCGATTTGATTCTGCATCTGAATAAAATCGTATTATTGGATTTTGTAGTCCCAATTTACCGATCGCTACCAATAATGTTAGAGTTACCCCTATTAAACTTAGTAAACCGTAATCAGCCTGAGACAGTAAACGGGTAAGTATTGGAAAAGATATAAAACCGGCGAGAGTTACTAGTAAACTACCAATGGAATAGTTTGAGACGTGTATTAGTAATTTCTTAAGTTTATTACTTGTTTTCATGATCACTAATAGTATAGCCAGCTTATCGCTGGGTATATTTCAAATATAAATCTTTTGTTTTACAAAACTCGATTCCTTGATTTTTACACCAATCTAACACTTCGGTCATATTATCAATAAAACGATTCACATCTGAATCGGATTGAGGATAAGGCGAAGCCTTTGGTATAATTTCCATTGAATGAAACATCATATTCAAGACAATAACCTCATTGTGTGAATAGTGTTTCAGATGATAATGTACAATTTGTTTCATTTTTTCTACAGATGAGAACCATGGGCGAAACCATGAAGGACTTCTCAGCCATCTCTTTTTGACTGTAACAGGAACTTCCAGTAAGCCATTTGTTAAATATTTGTCAACTTTGATTAAACTTCCTTTCTGTGGAAAATAAGGTTGTTCTGGGGCTCTACGGTAATCGACACTCGCTTTTGGCTCAGTCCATAACATATGCGGTGTAACACTTGTGTCAACGGTATAACCTAACTTTTCAAGTGACTCAAATGTATTTATACCAGCCCCATATCGACCTGCTCGAAAACTTGTGGGCTTGTAGCCAAATTTATTAACAAAAAGATTGGTTAAATTTTCTAGCTTTTTAAACTCAACTTCTTTTGAATATTGACATTGAAAATCTGGACTATCAATCCCTGCATAATCAAAATATTTCTTTTCTGGTTCAATAAATGCAGCGTGTAAATGTGTACCGTATTCGTAATTACCTTTTAGTGATTTTAAAGAGGTTACTGAATCAAGATCCTCCATAACTTCTACTGTTAAAAGATATGTTGGTATCGCTCCTACACTCTCAAAAGCTGGCTGTAAAATATCTGGAATACCTTGCGTTATTGATTTAAATGTTAAAGGTTTTGAACGCGCCCATTCAGAATCATGATCACATTCCGTATCGATTGTTATAGTTAAACACACATGCTTAATATTTTTTCTAATCATGGCATCCTACTGTAGTCTATTGAAACGAACGGGAGCATTCCCTACCATGACTGGTTGCGCATTATTAAATATCAAACTAATAAAAATAGCATTTTCATCATACGATCTCCCAATCTGACTACTATTTCGTTTATTCATTCTATACTGGGTAATAAATTGCAAATTATTTGAAATATAATATCGAGTACCTAAAGAAAAAGAATTATCAACAGAATTTCTTTCAATGCTCGATAAGGTTTTTCTATTTATCTGTGTCAAACTACTCGTTAAAACAAGAGTTCTTGTAATATTATAATCAAATAATATATTCCCACCAACAGTTCGTTGAGTTGGGCGTATTTGACCATAATCCTGCTCAATACCAAAGACCGAATACGATGTTTGCCAATTTGACTTATTCTTAACATATAAAATATTAAAACGTTCGACAAAGAACAAGTCAGAATTATTCAGATCATTAGTAGGCACTGCACCAGAATTTAATATATTTGCCAGATTAATATCATTTGTTGGATCACTTAATCCGTTCCAATAACTTGCTGAAAGATTAGAACTAAAATTAATTTGATAATTCCAGAGGGCTGTATAAAAATTTCCCTCAATTTCACGTGCATTAGTGAGCAATTTCGCTTTATTAATACCGTAAGATAAATTAAGAGCCGATCTTGCTTTAACAGTGTCATACGATAAATATGTCGAATCCCCTACATAGTCATTATTTACACTTGTATCGGCATATCGAACAGTAATATCTTTATAGTTTAAGGAAATGTTACTGCTCTCAGAAACTTTATGTTCAAATGCTATTTTATATATGTCTCTTTGGTTATCTGTATTTACAAGAAGGTTTCTTTTTTCATATTTAATATCATAAAAACGATAATCTAAAAGTATATTGTTTATTGGGTTTAATCTATATACAAATGATGGTCCTGTGAAAAATATATTAACTTGTCGTTTATTGTTCGGAAGAGGCCTACTAAAACGATTAATTTCTTGTACTGACAAATTATTATTTACTTGCCAAAGAAATGTTGTTGGAATAATTTCCCAATTTAAATCTGCTATAAGGGCATAATAAGTAGTATCTGATAAAGTGTTTTTTGTGTATTTAGTATGGATAACATTAGCATTTAAGCTATATCGGATGGTTGGCCGAACATCAAAAATATTAAACCCTGCTAATGCAACAATCGACAGCTCATCTTTTTTGTTTTTTTCAGTTAATAAACTATTGTCAGTATACAATGTACCAAGACCATATTGATAATCAGATTCAAAGGCATGAGATTTATTCACAATAAAAAAACAGCTTAATAAAACATAAAAAACATATATAAAAGTCTGATGGCAATACATAATACGTACGTTATTTTTAATCACATTAGTTATTAAATACAACGCCAACAAGCTTATTTTTATCTATTGTTTTGAGAGATTTTTCTATAGTAGGTACTGTTACTTTACCATAAGGAACTACCGCAATTACAAAATCACACAACTCTGATAGAATAGTTGCATCTGCTGAATCACCAATAGGAGGAGCATCAATAATTATATATCGATCAGGGTAACGCTCCTTAATTTTATTTAAAAAATCCATCATTCTCGCAGAAGTAAAATATTCTGAAGTAGATTCTTTATTTTCTCCAGCTGTAATTAAACGTAACCGTTTAATTCCCGTGTCTACGATTATCTGTTCTATACCAACTCCACGATCTTCTAAATAATTTGTTAACCCGCTTTTATTATCAATATTAAATAATTTATCTAATTTTGGATTACGTAAATTACAGTCAATTAATAACGACGTTTTACTATCATCAAATGAAAATGCAGCGGCTAAATTAGTAGCAACCACACTCGCTCCACCAGACTTGCAAATTGATGTAACCATTAACATGAAGTTTTTATTTTTACTAACATTTAATAATGTAGTTCTTAATTCTCTAAATCTATCAGGTACTTTATGATCGCCCATTTTAGTACTAATGATTTTTTTACTCGAAAGCTCATTCTCATCCAACAAAAGAATATCTTTCATATTTTCGATTTGTTTTGTTGATGCAACCATTCTCGATAACGTATCAGACTTTGCATCATCAGTACTTTTTGCCAAAAAAGAATTGCTTCCAGAAATAGAAAGATCTAAATCAAGGCTTTCCTTTTTATCCGTTTTAAAACTTTTTTTCCTGTTACTTTTCCATTTATTCGCCATATTAGAGTACCTTTAATACCTTTAATGCTGCAATTGCAATATATAAAATCCCAATAAGGCTTAATAATGAAATTAAATATTTATCTTTTAGTTTATTAGTTTTCATCTCAAAATCATCACTAATGTGCGGAATAATTGCTAACACAGGGATATTCAATTTAGATTCAATTACTAATGGTGCTTTAACTCTCGGATCGAAGTGTATAATCGTATACATCAAGCCAACTGGCACACCAATTCCAAATATAAAGCCAGCGAGTAAAAAATGAAAAAAACGTAATCCACTTGGGACTAATGGAAGTCGAGCAGGCTCTTGAATACGAAAACTTGGGCCCGTATTTTCATTGCCTAAATTCATTGAGATATTGGCTTTTTCTCTACGAGTTTGTAAACTAGTATACATATCACGATTAACTTCGTAATCTCGAGTTAATTCAGCTAATGTTGCTTCCGTTTCTCCAATGCGTTTTAAACGTTCAAATTCCTCTTTCATTAATTTTTTTGTTTCAGATATCCTGGTTCGCAATGTCAATACATTAGTTTTCGTTAATGACAAGTCACTTCTCAATTGCTGATAAAGAGGACTAAGTAGTACACTTTCATCAACAAATGTAGTTCCTTTCTCTTCTGCAATATTTTTTGCATCTTGTTTGTGTTGATTTTCGGTTATGATTGTCTTTTTAATATCTTCAATTTGTCGTTTTATCCTGATAATATCCGGGTGTTCTTCATGGTAACTTAAGCGCAACATATCCAATTGTGATTGCATGCTTAATATTCGAGTTCTAAATTGGCCATCACGAGTTGCTAATGTCGTTATTTCAGCTTCTCCGGATAATTGATCTTCAAGTGATTTTCGTTTAATTAGTGCTTCCTGTAATTCTAATCTTGCGGCATTAATTTTTCTTCTATAAGCCGCTATTGACTCATTAACTACAGTTTCTGTTCCTGGTCGCGCATCATAATTCTTTGAACGAAGATTTTTTAACTTGTTCTCAGCATCAACCAATTTTTCATGATACTCATTAAGTTGTTTTTCAATAAATACAAAAGCTTCCTTACTTTCTCTTGCCTGAACTTGTTCACCTTCCTGAATAAATAAATCTACAAATGTTTTCGTTACTTCATAAACTTCTCTGGGATCATCACCTTGAAATGTAATACGAATTAAAGTTCTTCCTACTTTAGTTATTTTCGTATTTCTTTTAATCGAAGTTGCAATTAATTCCTCAGTAATCGGATCGGTATTATTCGTTATAAGGCCAGTTCTTAGTAGCAACTTGTGCATAATCTTCTGACTAAATAAAATTTCTTTAGAAATTCTTAATTGATCACCAACTTTTGTTTGAACTGCAGCACCAGCTAATAAAGGTTGTATAATATTTTGATTGTCTGAAACTATCGTTGCAAACGAAACATATTTCTTAGGCCAAACCAAGCCTACCCCAATAAATAGCAAACTAATAATACTAAATAGCACTACTACTTTAATTCGGTGTGTTAAAAGTTCTCGAATTAATATTTTTAATAATTGTTCAATAGGTAATTGCATAATAGTTTATCAATCGTCTCTAAAATATTCTTTCCGGTACAGTAATAATATCACCAGGCTTCAATATGTAATTAGTGTTAAGTTTTCCACCCTGTAGTATATCGTCCAAATCAATACTAATTGCATTTGATTTATCCTTGATGCGTCTATATAACTTAGTACTTCCAGCTGATGCAAAATCATTAACGCCACCTGCAGCAAGCACGGCATCGAGCACAGTCATTCCTTGCCGGTAAGGAAGTGATATTGGTGTTCTAACTGCTCCAGTTACCCTTACTCTTGATAAATATTCATGACTATTTAACTGCGTTAAAATTACAGCGACTAGTGGATCTCTTACAAATTTTTGAAGTTTTACTTTTATATTTGCTGAAACTTCTTCAGGAGAAAGTCCTGCGGCCTTTACATCACCAATCAGAGGTACTGAAATCATACCATCTGGTCTTACGGGTACCTCAGTCGTTAACTCAGGATTTTTCCAAACATTAACTCTTATAACATCATCAACGCCAATTTTATAAACTGCAATTAAATTTGAGTTATCTAGTCTTAACGTAGTAACCGCCAGATCGCTTTCAACTTCTTCAGGCATTGATGTACAAGCAGTACTAAATACCAAAGCTAATAACAAAATATTCCTTATAAAAATCATTCTAATCACCAATACCTGAATCTAATTGAAAATCTCTATATACTTTCTGTTAAACACGACTGTTGTATGCAATTAATTGTTAAGCTCTCATATTCATATATTTATATGCTCTAATCTGTTTAAACGGATGAAAGCCATTATTCTTTAATATAATATGAGGATAATAAATATTTCTAGCAACTACATTATATTGAACTTATATCTTGGGGATTTGGTAATAAGTTACATCAAACGTCTGTAAAACTGTACAAATGTAGGCATATTGTAAACACTTTTAAGATGTTAAGCTAGACTTTTTTTTATAACCCATTGTTTTATTGTGTTTTTTTCGAAGTAACGATAGTAAACGACTAAAATATATGAAATTTTTAAAATCACCTTAAACACGTTTAAAGTATAAGCATACCTGTACACAATTTACGTCAACTTAAACTGCTTAAAATTGTATTTTTCACTCGATTTAACGTTAAACTAAACTCATTCTAAATATTATAAACAACATGAACGATATACACTCTTTTTCTAATTATTATGAGACCCTGAATTTATCCTTTGATTCAGATCTTGAATCCTGTAAACGAGCATATAAAAAATCAGTTAAACAATGGCATCCGGATAAATTTGCAAATAATACTTCGGCCTGCAGAATAGCAGAAGATAAGCTTAAAGAAATTAATGTCGCGTATTCATATATAACAGAATACTATCAGAAATATAAATTAATGCCGGGTCTTCAGTTAATCACTAAATTAAAAACTGAAAGCGAATCGTTTGACGTATCATCCCTTTATAAAAATCTAGCAACAAAAAATGTCATTCAAAAAAATTCCTTTCGAAAATACATGATATTATCAATTTTCGCTTTATTTGTAATTTACATTTACACAGTATTTATCAACCCTGAAAAAAACAGTAATTTACAAAATAGAGTTTCGATCAACACTATTCCAGAGAAATTAACAAATAACCACATGAAAACCTATTTTTCAATGGGATCCAATGCAAATGAGGTCATTCAAAGTCAGGGGCTCCCTGATATTACGAAATCAAACATTTGGTACTATGGTAATTCGTGGGTTTCATTTCAAAATGACAAAGTATCTGACTGGAATAATAGTAAAGAAAGCCCTCTTAATATTGAATTAGATACAACAAATCGAAAAAGCTACAACAACTCAAAAAATCTTCCAAATTATTTTGAACAAGGTGACTCAAAGTCAGATGTGGAAATTATCCAGGGTATGCCTATTCGTAAATCGCGTGATATATGGTATTATCAAATTTCAAAAATTTACTTTAAAAATAATAAAGTTATTTCATGGTTTGATTCGCCACTCGACCCACTACACGTAAAAAGATAAATCATCTCCCCTTTCCAAATAAAATAACTTCTGCCGTTTGAACTAATACTAAAAAATCCAGAATCGTACTATGATTTTTAACGTAATATAAATCATACTGAAGCTTCTCTAAAGAGTCTTTTTCTGATGCACCATAGGGATAGCATAATTGCGCCCAGCCGGTGATACCAGGTTTAACACGGTGTCGTTCCTCGAAATACGGAATTGAGTCATTCAGCATAACAACAAATTCAGGTCTTTCTGGCCTTGGGCCGACAAAACTCATATCCCCCATTAGAACATTAAATATCTGTGGTAATTCATCTATTCTAACTTTTCGAATAAAGTTACCAACCTTTGTAATTCTTGAATCATTTTTCTGTGCCCATTGCGCACCGCCTTCTTTTTCAGCATTAACTGACATACTTCTAAATTTTAAGACTGCAAATGGCTTACCATTTTCTCCAATACGAATTTGACTGTACAAAAAAGGACCTTTGAAATTACTTTCGATATATATCGCAATAATTGTTAATAACATTATTGGCCACGTAAGAAGTAGCAACAGAGAACTTGCTGACAAATCTACTAACCTTTTTATATAATCACGATATACGCTTTCCTGAAATCCATCTGAAAAAACTAGCCAGCTAGGGTGTAATAAATCTACTCGAACCTTTCCTGTTTCGCGTTCAAAAAATGTCAATATTTCAATGACATCAATACCACTCATTCTACAATCTAACAATTCATGAAGTGGAAATGATTTCCTTCTGTCATCAACAGCAATGACTATCTCATCTATTTTATGTTTAATACAATAATTTAATAATGAGCTATTAAGATTAATAATATTCCCAGACTCGACAACATCTGTCTCTCCTCGAATATGGATAAATCCGATTAAATTAAATCCCTTTCGATCGGATTCTCGTCTTAATGAATTTAATATTTCCTGGGCTTTATCGCCAGTTCCAAGAATGATAATATTACGCTTCAGTGATTTTTCACCATATTTGAGAAATAATATACGAGTCAGAACAATTACAACAAACGACATACTATTGGCAATTGCCAATATTCCTCGACCTAAAAATGTAAATGGGAATAAGTAAAAAATTAGAGTTAATGTTATTGCGCCGATAAAAAAACTAGCGGATATTCTTAAAAAACTTCCCGATAAACCTTCACGTAAATGAGGTTTATAAAGACCCATCGCACCCATACAGGCAATCATAACAGCTGCATATATAATTGCCTTATCGAATAAATTACCGACGCTTCTTTCAATGACACCATGGTCCCCAAAAAACCGTATTTCAGCACCAAGATAGATAGCCAACAAAAATACGACTAATTCAACAAATAGTAATATTAAATAAGGTAATTTTATATAATGTCGAAAAATTCTTACAGATGCCAAAATCGTACTCCTTTCATAAACTTACATATCTATCGGCCATGAATACATTTTATTAATTATCATTTCAGTTATATAACCCTAAATGAGATAAGAATGTATAATCTCTAAAAGCTATTTAAATACGCTACAAACTGACTTATACAGATTTATTATAAAACTCAATAATATTGTGATTAATACTCTGATACCCGATAATATAGCATGTGAAATCGTTTATGAAAATATTTCACCGTCTGAGGTATATTCAGCGGAACGTTTGATCATTATGAAAGCATCGTTAAATCGAAAGCAGGAATTCTTAAGAGGCAGAAACTGTGCTCACCAGGCAATCAAAAAATTGAATTATGCAAACCAAAAACCAATTTTAATCGGTAAAAATCGGGAACCTGTCTGGCCTCCCGGATTAATTGGCAGTATCACTCATTGTAATGGTTATTGCGCAGCTGTGGTGGCTAAACTAAATGATATAACTGGAGTTGGTATAGATGCAGAATTAAATACCAACTTAAAAAAGACTATTATTTCTAAAACTCAGACAGACTCAGAGATTATAAGAAATAGTGAATTATTATCTGAAAATAATATATGCATCAACAAGCTGGTTTTTAGCGCAAAAGAATCCGTTTTTAAATTTATCCATCCCTTTATAATGAAATATATAAATTTTAAAGATATTGAAATATGTGTAGATTTAAAAACCAGAACTTTTTCGACATCCTTTTTAAAAAGCGATTTATATTCCAGATTTAAAAATTCGAATTTAATTGGGAAATTCGACTTTAATAATAAACACATAGTGACATGTATATTTGAAATTGCGCAGTGACTATTAAAACCTTGCTTTTATCTAGCTAAACTCCAAGCCTGAAAACTGCTAATGTTTTCTTTGCTTTTTTTTGATATTTACGCCTGTAATGACATCCAGTGATAATTCAACCCAATTTCCCGACTGTAATGATCTGTCTAATTTAATTTCGCCAAACCTAACGCGCATTAACCGGCTAACCTTAACACCAATAGCTTCCCACAGCCTTCTAACTTCTCTATTCTTGCCTTCGGTTAAAACAACATTATACCAATGATTTGCCCCTTCACCACCAGCCTCTTTAATTGATTTAAATTTCGCCATACCATCATCTAATTTAACACCCCTGATGAGTTTTTTAATCATTGTACTATCAACTTCACCTAATACTCTAACTGCATATTCGCGTTCGATTTCCGATGATGGGTGCATTAATTTATTTGCCAATTCACCATCGGTTGTAAATAATAACAATCCCGAGGTATTAATATCCAATCGACCTATTGATATCCAGCGTTGATTTTTTAATTTTGGTAAATGTGAAAAGACTGTATCCCGACCTTCAGGATCATTACGGGAACATATTTGTCCAACAGGTTTATGATAAGCGATAGTTTGATGAACTAATTTTTCATTATTTAAATAGACAGGTTTATCATCTATAGAAATTTTATCTTTTTCAGAAACTCTAGTGCCTAAGATAGCGAGTTTGCCGTTAACTTTAATCCGCCCGGCATCTATCCACCTTTCTATTTCACGTCTGGAAGCAAAGCCTGCATTTGCTAAAACTTTTTGAAGTCTTTCGGCCATAAGAAGATTACGTAATAAATACTTATATAGGTTAAGAAGGTTATATTAAGGGCTTTTAGTTATGCTTCTAATGCTTCTTTACTTGAGTCTGTATCAGTATCCAATGAATTAATCTGCTCGGAATTATCAGCAGCAGCATTTTCCTCATTATCGTCATCATCAATAGCAACCGACAATTCGATATTATTGTCATCACCTTCAGTTGCGTCATTAACCGGGCCAGCGGGCATTTCTAATTCCAGCTCAGCATTAATCGATTCAATATCCCGAATCTCGCTCAAGGGTGGTAACTCACTTAGGTTTTTTAAATTAAAATAATCCAGAAACTCTTTAGTTGTTGCATACAAACCGGGTTTACCGGGTACATCGCGATGGCCTACCACTTTAACCCAGTTTCGTTCTAACAAGGTTTTCATTATATGAGAGCTCACGCTTACACCTCGAACTTGCTCAACCTCACTTCGCGTTATAGGCTGTCGGTATGCGACTAATGCTAATGTTTCCAGCAATGCTCGCGAATAACGAGTAGGACGTTCCTGCCATAATTTTGATACCCATTCGGTGTATTCCTGTTTTACCTGTAGTCTAAAACCACTGCGAACTTCTTTTAATTCAATACCACGACTGGCACAATCCTCTTCTAAAACAGTTAGTGCTTTGGACACATCATCACTTTCAACGGATTCATCTTCGATAAACAATTCCATAAGTTTATCTACTTTCAAGGGAACAGCTGATGCTAATAATGCGGCTTCAATGATATTTTTTAATTGTTCAATATTCATAGATACTCAAAATTTTTCTCATATTAAATTAGGCGGTGTATTTATTACTCTGCTGGCTCAACACTTTCAGAACGCGCTTTTACATGGATCGGGCCAAATGCTTCTGTTTGTATAAATTCAATTGTGGATTGTTTTATTAATTCCAATATTGCTAACAACGTTACTACGATACCGCTCTTGCCTTCTTCCGGATCAAATAGATCAACAAAGTTAGTGAATGTTTTGGCATTGACTCTATCGAGCACAATTGACATTCGTTCACGAACAGAAAGAGGCTCCAGTTCAATTTTGTGATGCGCGAAAGTTTCGGCTCGAACAATCACTTCTTTTAACGCAAATAATAAATCTCGCATTTCAACTTTTGCTTGAAGTTTAATGACTTTTTTGTCTTCAACAATTGCATTTACTTCAACAGTATCACGCCCCATGCGTGGCATTGCATCAATATCTTCAGCAGCTTTTTTATAACGCTCATATTCCTGAAGCCTACGAACCAGCTCTGCCCGTGGATCATCAGATTCTTCCTCATCTTCATGAATTCGAGGCAACAACATCCTGGATTTTATTTCTGCAAGCATTGCCGCCATGACTAAATATTCAGCTGCTAACTCTAACTGCAAATCTTCCATTAAATCGATGTATTCAACATATTGCTTGGTAATTTCGGAGACGGGAATATCCAAAATTTCCAGATTTTGTTTTTTAATTAGATATAATAATAAATCCAGCGGGCCTTCAAAAGCTTCCAGGAAAACTTCGAGTGCCTCTGGTGGAATGTATAAGTCTTTAGGAACCTCAGTTACTTCAGCACCTTGTACGATAGCAAAAGGCATCTCCTGCTGTGGTGCTGTAACACGTTCGACTTTATTTTCTGTATTCAAAAATAATTTGCCTGTTTTCAATATTAATATCTAGTACGACAAGCCCATGACTTGTCTAACTTCGTCTAAAGTTTGTTTTGCTATATCGCGAGCTTTTTCAGTGCCTTCATTAATGACGGAACGAACTAATTGCTTATCAGCTTCATATTCTTTTGCGCGTTCCCGAATCACTGATACTTCTGCCTGAATTGCTTTAATAATGGGTTGCTTGCAATCCAGACATCCTATCTCGGCAGAGCGACAACCTTGTTGCACCCAATCTTGTGTCTCATGATTCGAATACACCTGATGTAAATTCCAAACAGGACATTTCTCCGGTTCACCCGGATCATTTCGTCGTACCCGAGCTGGATCAGTTGGCATAGTGCGCAAGCTCTTGTCGATACTATCCGCATCTTGCCGTAATGAGATAACATTATTATACGACTTTGACATTTTCTGACCATCTAAACCAGGCATTTTTGAGGCTTCGGTTAGCACTGAATCCGGCTCAATTAAAATTATTTTGCCACCACCTTCCAGATAGCCAAATAACCGTTCTTTATCGCCAATGGCTATATTTTGCTGTGATTCCAATAATGCCCGAGCAGTTTCTAAAGCCTCATCATCTCCTTGCTCTTGAAATCTATTTTGTAATGTTTTGAATAACTTAGCATTTTTCTTACCCATTTTTTTAATGGCTGCTTCAGCACGTTCTTCAAAATCAGCTTCGCGACCATAAATATGATTAAATCGCCGGGCAACTTCACGGGTTAATTCAATATGGGCCACCTGATCTTCACCAACCGGTACTAATCCCGCTTTATAAGTAAGAATATCGGCGCTCTGTAATAATGGATATCCTAAGAATCCATAGGTCGCCAAATCACGTTCTTTGAGCTTAAGCTGCTGATCTTTATAACTCGGCACTCGCTCTAACCAACCTAATGGTGTAATCATAGACAACAACAAATGCAATTCTGCATGTTCCGGTACCCGTGATTGAATAAATAAACAGGCCTCACCAGGGTCAATGCCAACCGCTAGCCAATCAATAACCATATCCCAGACACTTTGCTCAATTATTGAAGAGTCCACATAATGGGTTGTTAAGGCGTGCCAATCAGCCACAAAGAAGAAGCATTCGTATTCATGTTGTAATTTTATCCAGTTCTTCAATACCCCATGGTAATGTCCTAAATGCAGTGCGCCAGTCGGACGCATCCCTGATAAAACCCGTTGTCGATTATTTGGTAATACACCCACGTAATATTTTCCCTGACTTGCTAATAAATAAACTGTTAAGAACTAAAAAAAAGATAAATTTAATAATTACAATAACTTATCAGATTTAATTAATGCTGATTATTTTTTGTTTATAGCCCATTATACTGTTATCACCGACACAACAATAGTATACAAAAGCTTAATTTCAATTTAATTGAAACACGTAGCGTCACCTTTACCATAGCGCGCAACCTCCGGGTATTCCTGAGTAAAATCAACCACCGTGGTTGGATCCACACCACAATGACCACCATTGATAACCAAATCCACTTTACCGGACAACGCATCACAAATATCATCAGCATCGGTCAATGGCATTGTTTGCTCCGGTAAAATCAGGGTTGAACTCATTAGGGGTTCTGAAAGTGTCGTTAATAGATGCTGCACAATAAGATTATCAGGTACCCTTAAACCAATTGTTTTACGTTTAGGGTGTAATAACCGCTTTGGAACATCCCGAGTTCCCTTTAATATAAAGGTATAAGCACCTGGAGTGCAGGCCTTTAAAATTCGATAAGTAGGATTGTCCACTTTTGCATAAGTCGAAATTTCTGATAAATCACGTACCACTAAAGTGAAATTATGCTTTTTATCAACCTGTCTTATCGTCCTGATTCGCTCTAATGCTTGCTTGTCACCAATGTGGCAGCCAAGTGCATAAGCTGAATCTGTCGGATAAGCTATGACACCACCATCATGAATGATGCTCACGGCTTTCTGGATTAGTCTATCCTGTGGATGGCTTGGATGAATATCAAAAACTTGCACTACGAAATGAATTCCTTATGAAATTATCGAGTTAATCTGCCAGTCTGGATGTTTCCAAATTGGCGTACAGCGTGCGGGTAATTCTGGCATTTTACCTAAATTAATGTATTGGTTATCAGTGCTATGAAAATCTGAACCACAGGAAGAATAAAACTCAAACTGCGTTGCTAATTCAGACATATAGCGAATATCATCATTAGAATGGCTGCCAGAAACAACTTCAATTGCAACTCCACCCAGTTCTTTAAAGTCTGTCATTAGCCTTCGAAGACGCGTTGCAGTTAGCCCATAACGTGCTGGATGAGCAATCACAGCAATTCCGCCTGCTAATGATATCCAGGATAAGCAGTCTTCCAGGCTAGCCCACTTACCAGGGACGTGACCCGGCTTACCCGGAATTAAGTAGTGCTTAAAAACATCACGAATGGATTTCGCATGACCACTATCTACCAGAAATCGAGCAAAATGAGTTCGACTAAAAATACGGCCACTGCGGTATTGATTGGCACCATCATAGGCGCCAGAAATACCCGATTTATCCAGTCGTAGTGCTATTTCAGTTGCGCGCCAGTCACGATAATCCATTAGTTCCAAGAGCCCTTTTTGCATTATTGAATTCGCGGGATCAATGCATAAGCCAAGGATGTGTATTGTTTGTTTGCTCCAGGTAACCGATATTTCAATCCCGTTTATAAAACTTAAGCCCAGTTCAGAGGCTACTTTATGAGCTTCTTCGAGTCCCGCAGTATTATCATGATCAGTTAAGGCCAAGTGTGAAACATTTTGCTCAAAGGCATGTCGAACGAGTTCTGATGGAGAAAAAGTACCATCGGATGCCGTGGAGTGTGAATGTAAATCATGCTTAATGTTCATAGCAATACGAATTGATAATCTGTTAATTAGAGAAATTCTATTGATTTTACATCAATTTAGAGTAGATAACGATAATTTGCCAATTTCGATAGGATGACGAGAATAAAAATTTAGCTCACAGAAACTAATATGGTAAAATAACCCATTGTTATAGAAAAGTTGAAACCACACTATGAAGTTATTATTCGATTTTTTCCCTGTATTATTGTTTTTTATTGTTGTTAAAACGACACCAGATGAAACCCAGGGAATGATAAATGCAACAGCCGTTTTAATCATTGCGACTGTTGTTCAGGTAACAGCAAACTGGGTTAAGAATCGCACTATTAACAAGATGCATCTTATTACTTTAATTATGGTATTAATTTTTGGTGGCGCCACAATATACTTTCAAAATAAATTATTCCTATTTTGGAAGGTGACTATTGCACAATGGTTGTTTGCTATTGTATTCATTGGCAGTCAATACATCGGGAAAACATCCATTATAAAAAGGATGATGGGTAAAGCTATCACCCTGCCTGAAAATATTTGGGTGCAATTAAACTTTGCATGGGCAATTTTCTTTATTATTGTTGGGGTAGTCAATTTAGTGGTGGCTTATAATGTGGATTTTAGTACCTGGGTAGATTTTAAATTGTTTGGCGTTTTCGGAATGATGTTTACCTTTATTATTATTCAAACACTTTACATATCTAAATACATAAAAGAAGAACCTTCTGATGATAGTGAATCAGATAATTCTCAACAACAATAAATTTACACAACTATGTTATATGTAATAATTTGTCAAGATCACAAAGATAGTCTTAAAAAGCGACAATCGGTTAGACCGGAACATCTTTTAAGACTTGAAAAATTAAAACAACAAGGAAGGTTAATTTTAGCAGGGCCCTTTCCTGCGATAGATACCGAAGATCCAGGAACAGAAGGATTTACCGGTTCGCTTATTGTTGCTGAATTTGAATCACTTCAAACGGCACAACAGTGGGCAGACCAGGATCCCTATGTTACTGCAGGCGCATTTAAATCTGTATCGGTAAAACCCTTTAAAAAAGTATTGCCATAACTAATAAAGAAAATTAAGGAAAATAAAATGAAATTACACACATACATTATCGCTTTTTGTAGTTTAGTATTATTTACTAATACTGTATTAGCGGAAAAGAAAATTATAGTTCAAGTTAACGACACCAAATTCGATTCAGCCTTTTACGATAAATATAAAGCAATGCGTAAAAAACAAAACCCGGCATTACCGGATGCTAAAATTGATAAAATTCTAAAACAAGAATTAGTTAATCGGGAAATTCTTTATCAATCAGCAGTAAAAGATAATCTTGAAAAAAACAAAGATATTGCCTTTAACTTAAAAGTCTCCAGGCAAGAAGTTTTAATCAATGCGGCAATGCAAAAAGTTTTATTACTCAACCCTATTACTGAGGCTGATATCAAAAAAGAATATGATACAACAGTAGCAAGCCGAAGCGGCAAAGAGTTCAAAGCACGTCATATATTAGTTGCCACTGAAAAAGAAGCCAAAGAAATTATTGAATTGTTAAATAAAGGTGGCAGTTTTGAAAAATTAGCAACAGAAAAATCAACCGGCCCCAGTAACAAAAAAGGTGGTGATTTAGGTTGGTTTCCAGGTGGTCAAATGGTGCCAGAGTTTTCTAAAGCGATAGAGAAGATGAAAAAAGGAACCTATAGTAAAGAACCCGTAAAAACCCGATTTGGCTGGCACATTATTAAATTAGAAAATGAACGTACTTCTGCTCCACCAGAATTTAAACAGGTTAAAGACAGATTAAAAGTTCACATGCAAAATAGAGCGCTTTCTGAATACGTGAATAAATTACGCAAGACAGCTAAGATAACAGTCCAATAGTTTGTAAGCCGAGTATAAATTTACTGTACTCGGCTTTTTTACGTTATTAATTTTACAAACATATCCTCATCTATTACGTCAACACCCAAAGATACCGCCTTATCATATTTTGAACCTGGATTATCACCGTATAATAAATAATCTGTTTTTTTAGAAACACTGCCGGATACTTTCGCACCTCTTGACTGTAATTCTGCTTTAGCATCCTGACGAGAATAATTAGTTAATGTACCTGTAATTACAAATACTTTACCGGATAAACTTTGTTGTGATTTATCAATTGGGGTAACGTCCGGCCAGCTGAGACCGGCCTTTTGGATTTTTTTAATGATACTTTTATTATGTTTGTCTGCAAAAAAAAGTTGTATGCTTTTAACAACAACAGGGCCAATATCAGGTATTGAAATCAATTCCTCCTCTGTTGCATTAATTATCGCTTGCAGCGATCCAAAATAATTAGCTAATGTCAGCGCTGTTGTTTCACCGACTTCACGTATACCCAGAGAATATATAAATTTAGCAAGCGTTGTTGTTTTATTATTATTAATAGATTCAATCAGGTTTTTTGCTGATTTTTCGGCCATTCGTTCCAAATTAATAACGGATGATTCTTCTAATGCATATATATCAGAGATATCGTGAATCAAACCTTCATCAACTAATTGTTCAATTAGCTTATCACCCAAGCCATCAATATCCATTGCTTTTCGCGACACAAAATGTTTCAAGCCTTCTTTACGCTGAGCTTCACAAAATAAACCACCAGAACAACGTGCAATTGTTTGTTCCTCAATACGAACTATTTTTGAATCACAAATAGGGCATTTTGTCGGTAGTTTAAATTTTTTTGATCCTTTTTTACGTTTACTTTTAATAACGCTGACAATATCCGGTATAACATCACCTGCCCGCCTGATAATAACTGTATCACCAACCCGTACATCCAAACGATCAATTTCATCCTGATTGTGTAAGGTAGCATTACTGACTGTTACACCACCTACAAAAACAGGCTCTAATCTGGCAACAGGTGTTATTGCTCCTGTCCTGCCAACTTGCACTTCAATTGCATTCACGACAGTCATTTCTTCCTGAGCTGGAAATTTTCGTGCAATAGCCCATCGAGGAGCTTTTGCAATAAAGCCCAATGTATTTTGTTGTTCCAAACTATCAACTTTAAAAACGATTCCATCAATATCATAAGGAAGTTCATTTCGTTTTGATTCAATATGCTGATAGTATTCAATACATTCTGCTACACCAGAAACTTTTTTGACTTCAGGGTTAATTCGAATACCCCATTTTTTTAACTGTAGCATTTGTTGGCTATGCGATTTGTAGTTGAACGTTCCTGCAACATAGCCAATACCATAACAATAAAATTCTAATGGCCGTTGTGCTGTCACTTTTGAATCGAGTTGCCGCA